>DATGFU010000001.1:0-8898 GCA_035308865.1 Allostellaceae bacterium
GCCTCGATATCGGCCAGCGAATACCCCTCGCCCAGCAGCCAGTCGCCCGCCCCCAGCGCTTCCTCGACACGTCGCACCGCGTCGGCCAGCTTGCGCCGGGATTCGGCAAGCTCCTCGACCGAATACTGATCGCGCAGCGCCGGCGTCCAGGCCATGCGGGCCTCGAGCCGGTCCATGCCCGCCAGGACCGCATCGGGGTTGCCGGCGAACCCGTCCCTCAAGCGGCGGGCGAGGTGGATGTGGCAGCCGAGCGAGGCGACGGCCGGCGCCGTGCGCTCGCCGAGGAGCCGCGCCCAGACGCGGACCCGCCATTTCCCTTCCGCCGAGTCCGGCAGGAGGCGCGGCGCCTGCGGGAAGGCCTCGTCGATATATTCCAGCATGAAGAAGGACTCGGAGATCGTCTCGCCGCGATCGACCAGCACCGGGCCGTTGATCTCGGGATTGTTCGCGGTCTCGAGGTTCATGCCGGGGATCGGCGCCGCGTCGAAGTCGAGCGGATCGCGCCAGCGGCTGGTGAAGGCGACGCCCTTCTCGTGCAGCGCCACCAGGGGCTTGAGATGGAAGAGGTTGGGTTCCCAGTGATAAAGCTCGGTCATCACTCGCTCCCGCTTACGCTGCGGCACCGGGCCGCTCGAGGTGCCGCAGCCGCTGCAGCCCCATCGTGCGGCCTAGCGCCCAAGCCGCCTTGGTAGCCGGGCGTTCGTAGATCTTGCGCAGCCATTCCATGGTGCGCGGCGTCTTCTCGTCGCTCACCACCGGATTGGGCTGCGCCGGCATGAAATAGGCGAGGTTGAAGGCGTTGATGTCGGCCAGCGAATAGCTGTCGCCGGCGAGCCAGGCGTGGCGCTCCAGCTGCTGCTCCATCAGCTTCGCGCCTTCGGCGACGCGGCGGCGCGATTCCGCCATCTCCTCGTCGCCGAAGGTGTTGTAGATCGCCTTCGACCAGGCGATCCGCCGCTCCTTGAGCGGGATCGCCTCGATCTTGCGCTTGAGCTCGTCGGGATCGCGGTTGCGTACCGACGGGCCGACGAAGAAAGCCCAGCCGATCATGCTGGCCGAGGGCGCGTAGTACTGGTCGCAATACTTCATCCACCAGCGCATGCGCCAGCGGCCGACGGGATCGGCGGGCGACAGCGACGGGCCGTCGAAGACCTCGTCGACATACTCCATGATCGCCGTCGATTCGTAGAGCGTCCTGCCGTCATGGACCATCGCCGGGATCGTGCCCAGCGGGTTGATCTTGAGATAGTCCGGCGAGTGCTGGTCGAAGTTCAGGAGATCGAGGTAGTGGCTGGCGAATTCGACGCCCTTTTCCTTCAGGGTGAGGATCGGCTTGCCGGAATTTGCGTTGGGTTCCCAGTGATAGAGCGTGAGCATGGCATCCTCCCCCGGCGGTCAGTCGGCGCGCTTATAGATCGGGTTGTGCAGCAGGAAGCCGATCGCGGCTTCCCGCTCCCGGTTGATCGGCTCGTCGGGATAGGCGTCGAGCATGGCGTCGAACCGCTCCTTCGACCCGTCGCGGAACTCCGGATGGGTGAAGATGAAGAGGTTGTTGCGGCGGATGCCGGCCAGCACGCGCTCGCCGCATTCCTCGTTGGTCATCCAGAGGGGCGAGTTCGGCCGCTCTTCCAGCCGGGATTCGAACTCGGCGAGACCGGAATCCTTGCGGAACTGCTCGGGCCGGGTGCGGCCGGATTCGCGGATATTTGACTGCACCGGCCCGGGGCAGAAGGCCGACACGCCGATATTGTCGGGCGCCAGTTCGGCCCGGAGGCATTCCGCCATGCCCATCACCGCGGACTTCGCGGTGATGTAGATCGCGCAGTTGGGGATGGGGACGACCGCCGCCATCGACGAGGTGTTGACGATATGGCCGCCCTCGCCATGCGCGAGGATGCGCGGCAGGAAGGTCTGGATGCCGTTGACCACGCCGCCGATCATGACGCCGAGGCCCCAATCCCAGTCGTCGTAGCGGATCTGCTTCAGCGGCCCGAGAATGCCCATCCCGGCATTGTTGACCAGGACGTGCACTTTGCCAAACCGGGCCTCGGCCGCGTCGGCGGCCTGCGCATAGGCCGCACGGTCGGTGACGTCGAGCCGCAATGCCAGAACGCGGTCGCCGGCGCCCGCCGCCGCGAACCACGCGGCCGCCTCGTCGAGATGGTCCTGCCGCACATCCGCCAGCACGGCGTTCATGCCGGCGGCGACGAAGGCCTTGGCGATGCCGAGCCCGATGCCGCTGGCGCCGCCGGTGATGAAGCCGGTCTTTCCCTCGACCCGTTCCACCCGTCAGGCCTCCGCCAGCTTGGCGAGGGTCGCGGCGGTCCGATCGGGACCGCTCATCGCCGCCTTGATCGCCGGCCTCGCCTCGATGCGCTCGATCCAGGCGATTGTCCGCGGCGTCTTCTCGGGATTGCAGAATTGCGGCCAGAACATCTTCGCCGACGGCGCCAGGCAGAAGGCGCAGATGTCGGAGAGCGAGTAGGTCGACCCGGCCGTCCATTCGTGCTCGGTCAGCGCCGTCTCAAGCCGCTCGCAGAACACCCCGATCTTGCGCGTGGCCTCGTCGAGCTGGTCCTGGCTGAAGGAGTCGCCGGCGACGGTCGCCCATTTGTCGCGCTGCTCCTTGAGCGGGATGCGCTCCAGCAGCTTCTCGAACCGGTCGGGCGGGACCGCCTTGGCGACCCGGCGCACCATCCGGTGCCAGCCATGGATGCTGAAGGCGGGAAACGCGTATTCGTCCGTGAACTTGACGAAGACCCGCATGCGCGCCCGCTCGGCCGGATCGGCCGGGCGGAGCGGCTTCTCGGGAAACACGTCGTCGAGATACTCGTTGATGACCGAGGACTCGGTGATCACCGCGCCGTCATGCACGAGCACCGGCACCTGGCCGTTCGGATTGATCTTCACGAACCACGGCTCGTGCTGCTCGAAGTTCAGCAGATCGACGTAGTGGCTCGTATAGGTCAGGCCCTTTTCGAGGAGAGCCGCCACGGGCTTGAGCGAATTGGCGCGCGGCTCCGCGTGGTAGAGTTCCAGCGTCATCAAAGAAACTCCTGGAGCAACTGCCCGTCATCGCGAGGAGCGCAGCGACGCGGCGATCCAGGGGTCCGGACGCCGGCCCTGGATTGCTTCGCTGCGCTCGCAATGACGGCGAGGGGATGCATGGAAGGGGGGCGCCCTATTGCCGAAGACCGAGGATCTTGCGGGCCTCGCCGGGCGTGGCGACCTCGGAGCCCAGCCGGTCGATCAGCTCCGCCGCCTGGTTGACCAGTGCCGCGTTGTCGGGGGCGATCCGGCCGCGCTTCAGCCAGACCGTGTCCTCGAAGCCGGTGCGCACATGGCCGCCCAGCAGGATGGACTGCGCTGCCATCGGGAAGGAATGGCGGCTGATGCCGAAGCCGGTCCAGACCGCACCCGGCGGCATCTGGTTCTTCGAGTAGAGCATCGCCTCGGGTGTCGCCGGCAGGCCGTATTTCGTGCCGAGCACGAAGGAGTACATCCCCGGCCCGTCGAGGACGCCTTCCTTGATCAGATCCTCCGCGAAGACGAAGTCGCCCGACTCGAAGCATTCGATCTCCGGCTTGACCCCGGCGTCGCGGATCATCGGCGCGAGCTTGCGCATCATCGAGATGTGATTAATGGCGACGCCGCCGAAGAGCTGCATCGTGCAGATATCCAGCGTGCAGACTTCCGGCTTCAGTTCCAGCACGTGCTCGACCCGCCGCTCCGCCGTGAACATCAGCGTGCCGGGTCCGGGCATTGCCGGATCGTCCTCGCTCGGCATCCAGGTGCAGCCGGGGCCGGTGGTGACGTTGAGGATGACGTCGTTGTTCCTGGCCCGGATGCGGTCGACCACCTCCTTGTACTGGGCAATCTCGAAGGACGGCCGCCCGTCGGGATAGCGCGTGTGGATGTGGAGGAGGCAGGCGCCGGCCGCCGCGGCGGCCAGGCCCTGCTCGGCGATCTTCTCGGGGCTCGAGGTGAAGTTCGGATGCTCCGGCGTCGGGTAGGTGACGCCCGTGAGAGCACAGGTGATCATGACCTTCGGCTGCATCGTCTCCTCCGTCCGCCCCGCCCCGGGGAAGCTTTCTAGACGCATGATTGCTCAATCGGATACGAATGGCACGCGAATTTGAAAGCCGCGTCGCGGAGACCCTTTTCTTCCGATTCGTTTTGGTTTCTCTTGGGAAAAACACTAGGTGCCTGAGGGAAGGAATACGAGAATTGGCGACAGAGACATTCGCGTCGATACCAACAGCCGGCACTCCGGCGGCGACCGAGACCCAACCTTGGCCGCGCCTGGCGGCCGCGTGGTACGCGATGGCTGTCTATGTCCTCACGCTGATGTTCCTGTTTCTCGACCAGGGCGTGATCGCCCAGTTGGTCACGCCCATCAAGAAGGATTTCGGGCTCTCGGATACGGACGTCGGATGGCTGCTGGGGCCGGCCACCGTGATCTTCTTCGCCATCGTCGGCCTGCCGCTCGCCCGGCTCGCCGATTCGAAATCGCGCAAGCTGATGCTGGCGACGGGCATCGCCGTGTGGAGCCTCGCGACGGCGGCCTGCGGCCTCGCGCAAGGCTTCTGGCAGCTGTTCATCTGCCGCTTCTTCGTCGGCGCCGGCGGGTCGGTGAACGGCCCAGCGACCTATTCGATGATCGCCGATTTCTTCCCGCCGCGGCTGCTGCCCGCGGCGCTGACCGTGTTGCAGATCGGGTTCTTCGTGGGCGTGGCAGCCGCGCCGATCATCGGCAGTTCGATGATCACGCTCGCGACTCAGCTTGCCGCTTCGCCGCTCCCGGTGGTGGGCCAGGTCCATCCGTGGCAGATCGTCTTCGTATTCGTCGGCCTGCCCGGCGTGATCGTGGCGCTGCTGATGATGACGGTGCAAGAACCGCCCCGACGCCTCCGCCCTTCGGACGCGGTCGCCGGTACTATACCGATCTCGGAAGTAATCCGGTTCCTGCGCAGCAAATGGAACGTCTACGGCCCGATGTTCTACGGCCTGGCGCCGGGCGTCTTGTTCCTCGGCGCGGTTCAGGGGTGGTACGCGACCTTCTTCGAGCGGACCTACCACTGGACCACGGCGGAATGGGGCCTCCGCTTCGGTCCCGTGACTGCGATCGCCACGGTAGTTGGGCTGCCGGCCGGGCTGCTGCTGAATACCTACTTCGCCCGACGGGGCCGCGACGACACGAACATCCTCGTGCTGGTGATTGGCCAGGGACTCGCGGCGCCCTTCGCGATTTTTGGACCGCTGATGCCCGATCCGTGGCTGGCACTCGTCTGTTTCGGCGTCGTGGGGTTGGGCGGGACGATCGGCTCCGCTTCCCAGAACGCGGCCTTCCAGCTGATCACGCCCGCGCCGATCCGGGCGCAGGCGACGGCGCTCTATCTTTTCGTCTTCACGCTCGGGTTGGGGATCGGACCATTGGTGCTCGGCTGGATCACCGATCACATCTTCGGCGACGAGGCGGCCCTGCGTTGGGCGATGGCGTCCATGGGCGTCGTGCTCATGCCGCTGGCCGTCTATTTCTATGCCAGCGGCCGCAAGCCCTATGCCGCGGAGATTGCCCGGTTGCGCGAGAGCTGAGGCAGGGAAATACGCCTTGATGCTGCCCATTTTGTGGTTCTCACTCGACCTCCACCGGAGGTTTTGTGCCCGGGGCGGGCCGAGTGGGGAGCACCATGGCGGGCGGAGTGGGGGCAGCGAGTCTTAGAGTCTGGCTGGGTCTGCTCGGCGCGGCCGCGCTGGGCATCACCGGCCCGGCCGCCGCCCAGGTGTCGTTCAGCACGCTCTACAGCTTCAGCGGCAGCGGTTCGGACGGCGGCAGCCCGCGCTCGACGCTGGTCTTCGACCAGGCGGGCAATCTCTACGGCACCAGCTCGCAGTTCAGCGCCGGCGGCTATATCTTCGAGCTGTCGCCGCCGGCCGGCGGCAGCGGCGCATGGACCGAGACGACGCTCTACGGCACGAACAGCCTGCTCTACCCGCCGGCCAGCCTCATCATCGACTCGTCGGGCGATCTCTACGGCACCTCGTCGGGCGGCAGCCTCGAGACGAAATCGGAGTCGGGCACCGTCTTCGAGCTGTCGCCGCCCGCCGGCGAGGTCACGCGATGGACCATCCAGGTGCTCCGCAATTTCGCCGGACCGAACAAGCTGCCGGGCCGGCTGCTCTTG
This sequence comes from Allostellaceae bacterium, assembly GCA_035308865.1. Lineage (GTDB taxonomy): Bacteria > Pseudomonadota > Alphaproteobacteria > ATCC43930 > CGMCC-115725 > DATGFU01. The sequence continues at coordinate 6,186 of DATGFU010000001.1, forward strand.
GATTCCGCCGGCAATCTCTTCGGCACGACGGCCAATGGCGGCGCCAAGGACGGCGGCACCGTCTTCGAGCTGACGCCCACGCCGTCCGGATGGGTCAAGACGGCCCTGTGCAGCTTCAGCGCCTCCGGGGTCCCGCGGGCCGGCCTCACGGCCGATGCGACAGGTCACCTCTTCGGGACCACGAGCGGCGGGGGCAGCGGCTTCGGTACCGTTTTCGCGTTGACCCTGGTGCCCGGCGTGGGCTGGGAGCGCTCGGTCCTCTACCGCTTCACCGGCGGCGCCGACGGCGGCGCCCCGATCACCGATCTGCTGATGGACGCGGCCGGGAATCTCTACGGCACGACCAGCGCCGCCGGCGCGAACGGGGGCGGCACGGTGTTCGAGCTGTCGCCGCCGGCGATCGGCACCGGTACCTATGCCTGGACCGAAACGACGTTGCTCGGCTTCGGGGGAACGGAGGCATCGCCCGCTGCCGCTCTCGTCATGGACGCGACCGGCAATCTCTACGGCGTCACGGCCGGGGGCGGGTCCTCCGGTTTCGGCACGCTCTACGAGCTGTCGCCGCCGGCTTCTCCCGGCAGCGCCTGGACGCACACGATCCTCTATCGCTTTACGGGTTCCGGCGATGGCGGCACGCCAAAAGGCGGGCTGGCCCTGGCTGGAAGCGGCCTGCTCTATGGCACGACCACGCGGGGCGGGGCCCACAACGCCGGCACGATCTTCCGGGTGACGCTGCTGGGCGGGTGATGCTCCTACGGCACCAGCATCCGCCCGAGCGGCTTGCCGGCGAAGATGTGGAGGTGGAAATGCGGCACCTCCTGATGCGAATGCGGCCCGTGATTGGCGAGGATGCGATAGCCGGTGTCGGCGGCGCCGCACTCGCGGGCAATCCGGCCGGCAGCCCGGCAGAAGGCCGTAATCTCGACGTCCGAACCCTTCTCCGAGAAGTCGTCGAACGAAACGTAGGCGCCCTTGGGAATGACCAGGATATGGGTCGGCGCCTGCGGGTTGATGTCGTGGAACGCCAGCACGTGGTCGTCCTCGTAGACCTTCCGGCACGGGATCTCGCCGCGCAGGATGCGGGCGAAGACGTTGTTGGGGTCGTATGCCATCCCGGGGTTCCTCAGCTCTTGCCGCGCGACGCCTTTTCCTCGATGCCGCTCATGCCCTCGCGCCGCTCCAGCTCGGCCCAGACATCGTCGGGCGCGACGCCGGCCGCCTCCCACGCCACGAGGAGATGGTAGAGCAGGTCGGCGCTCTCGCCGATCAGCGCCGCGCGATCGCCCTCGGCTGTGGCGATGACGGCTTCCACCGCCTCCTCGCCGAGCTTCTGGGCGATCCGCTTGCGGCCCCGCTGGAACAGACTCGCGGTATAGGACTTGGCGGGATCGCCATCGCGCGAGGCGACGATGCGGGCCCGCAGCCGGTCGAGCGGGCTCACGGGCGCACCGGGATGCCGGACGCCGCCAGGTGCCGCTTCGCCTCGGCAATCGTGTAGGTCCCGAAATGGAAAATCGAGGCGGCAAGCACGGCGGTCGCGTGGCCGTCGCGGATGCCCGAAACCAGGTGATCGAGCGTGCCGACGCCGCCGGACGCGATCACCGGAACCTGAACCGCGTCGGCGACGGCACGGGTGAGCTCGAGATCGAAACCCTCCTTCGTCCCGTCCCGGTCCATCGAGGTCACCAGCAGCTCGCCGGCGCCGAGCCCGGTCATGTGCCGCGCCCAGTCGACGGCATCGAGCCCGGTGCCCTGGCGGCCGCCATGGGTGAAGATCTCCCAGCGCGCCGGGGCGGTTCGGCGCGCATCGATCGCCACCACGATGCATTGCGTCCCGAATTTCTCGGCCGCCTCGCGCACGAGTTCGGGCCGTGCGACCGCGGCAGTGTTGATCGAGACCTTGTCGGCGCCGGCCAGCAGCAGGCGGCGGATGTCCTCGACCTTGCGCACGCCGCCGCCGACCGTAAGCGGCATGAAGCACTGCTCGGCCGTGCGGCCGACCACGTCGTACAACGTATCGCGTCCCTCATGCGACGCGGTGATATCGAGGAAGCACAGCTCGTCGGCACCGGCTTCGTCGTAGAGCCGCGCCTGCTCGACCGGATCGCCGGCATCCTTGAGGTCGACGAAGTTGACGCCCTTGACGACGCGGCCGTCCTTCACGTCGAGGCACGGGATGACGCGCATCTTGAGCATCGCTAGCGCCTCGACTGCGCGAGCCGGAGCGCCGCCACCGGATCCAGCCTGCCGTCATAGAGCGCGCGGCCGCAGATGACACCCTCGATGCCGGTGGACTCGAACTCCTTCAGCGCCTGCAGATCGGCGATCGAGGCGACGCCCCCCGAGGCGATCACCGGGGTGGTGAGCGCGAAGGCGAGATCGGCGGTAGCGTCGATATTGACCCCGCCGAGCGCCCCGTCGCGCTCGATGTCCGTGTAGATGATGGCCGCCACGCCGGCATCCTCGAAGCGCAACGCGAGGTCGAGCGCCCGCACCTCGCAGGTCTTGGCCCAGCCCTCGACCGCGACCTTGCCGTCGCGCGCATCGATCCCGACGACGATGCGGTCGGGCCATTGCCGGCAGGACTCCCGGACCAGCGCGGGATTGGTCAGCGCCGCCGTGCCGAGGATCACGCGGGTCACGCCGCGGTCGAGCCAACGCGAAATCGTCTCCGCCGTGCGGATGCCGCCGCCGAGCTGCACCGGGATCGTCA
>DATGFU010000002.1:0-19684 GCA_035308865.1 Allostellaceae bacterium
CCCGCCGTCAGGCGGCCGCCACTGGTGATCGGGAAGGTCAACGATCCCCTCGAGAGGGAGGCCGACCACGCGGCCGACGCGGCGATGGCGGCGAATGGGACCGCCCCGGCCTTGTCGGCCGGCGCCGGGCTCAGCCGCAAATGCGCCGCCTGCGCGGAGGAGGAGCAGGAGACGATGGGCACGATGCAGGCCAAGCCCGCCGGCATCGTGCGCGCCGGGGAGGCCGCGCCGGGCATCGTGCATTCGGTCCTCGCCCGCCCGGGCCGGCCGCTGGAGCCGTCGACGCGCGGCTTGCTGGAACCATCCTTCGGCCGCAGCTTTGCCGATATCCGCATCCACGACGATGCCGAGGCGGCCCGCTCCGCTGCGGCCGTGGGGGCACATGCCTATACGGTCGGCCGAAACATCGTGTTCGGTGCCGGCGCGTACCGGCCGGACACGCACGACGGCCGCTGGCTGCTCGCACACGAGGCGGCGCACACGGTCCAGCAGGCCGGCGGTGCCCGCAGGCTCAGCCGCGCCTGCCTGCCCGACGCGGTCTGCAAGCCGCCGGAGGCCAAGAAGGGATCGCAGGACGATTTCGTGAAGAAGACAAATGACACGCCGGCTCAGAAATCGAAGTCCGATATTCGCAAGGCTGCCTGCGGCAAGGTACCGCCCGATGCCGCCTGCACCGCCGACGGCCACGGCAGGGAAGCGACGGCCGCCGAAGCGTTCCTCAAGTCCACCTCGCCCGGCCGGCTCGCCGCCGTGCTCGGCGTGTTCGTCGACATGGACATGCCGGCCGAGTGGGCGGGGAATACGATCGCCTGCGACGGCTTCGTGCCGCCGATCCCGGGCGGCGCCGGCAAACGCTGCACGTTCATTCACGACAAGATGGAAAAAGAGGCGAAGCAGTATAATGACGGGGTCAACACAATCGGCGGGCGCGACCGGCGCACCTGGTCGGAATCCACCATCCGGCTGCTGACGCACGAAACCGAGCACGCCCTGTTCAGCGCTGCCGCCGGGCCCGGGACCGAAGTGAAGGATCCGGCCATCGCCTGCGACTTCGACGCCAACAAGAGCTCGTTGACCGAGCTTGCCGCCATCATCAGCGAGTTCAAGCCGGTCCATCACAAGGCGCAGGGGCTGCCTGAAGATAAGCGCGCGGCCGATCTGGACTGGTGGTTCGATTTCTGGATCAAGAGCGGCGGCGAGAATATCGGCGGCAACGTCAAGGCGCTCCGCTGCAACTGCGACTGCGGTCCGGCGAATGCCTACATCAACAAGATGTTCGTCTTCGCGACCAAGGATTGGAACACCTACGAGAAGTGGATCTACAACAAGACCCTCTCCGACCCGAAATGGGGCCTGGACTGGCCGGTGAAGGAGCCGGCCTCCGTGCCGGTCGACGAAATCCCCGATGCGGCCGGGTCCACCGACGTGCAGGACCTGCCGTCGCCGTGATGAAGCGGCGGCGCCGGCCCTTCATCCCCGCGTCGGACGCCCGCCGGTCAGGACCGTTGGCCCTCGATACAGCCCTTTGCGGGCCATTGGCGCCCCCCGAATCATCGTCCTTGAACCCGACCGCCATGTGACCTATTGCTGGAATGGTTCTAACCTAGGGAGGCCGTCATGGTCTGGAAGTCACCCAAGATCCGTGAACTCGCCGTGGGCCTCGAGATCAACAGCTACGCCTGCGCAGAGATCAGGCCGGCGTAGGCACTTCGGTACCGGACTTCGGCGGGCGGCGTTGCCCACGAGCCTGTGACGCCGCGCCGCAGGCCGGGTCGATCGCCATGCATCGGAAGGCGGACCTACGGTGGTCGGTTGGAGTATGGTCGATCGTGACCCGCAGGGCGCGTGGCCGGGACCAAGATGCGCGACCGCAAGCACGATGTCCTGCGCGACACAAGCCGATGCCGCGAATTCGGCCGTGAGCTCCCGAGCTCTTCCATGATTGCTGAAACCCGAATCTGACCCAGGAAACATCGCAACTCGATCGGAGGGATCCATGCCAGACGACAGCAAATGCCCGTTTTCAGGAGCAAGCCGCGGACCTAGCAACCGCGAGTGGTGGCCGAACCAGCTGAGCCTGCACATCCTGCAGCAGCACTCGCCGCGCTCCGATCCGATGGGCGAGGCGTTCGACTACGCCAAGGAATTCAAGAGCCTCGACCTCGATGCGGTGGTCAAGGACCTGCACGCGCTGATGACCGACTCGCAGGACTGGTGGCCGGCCGATTTCGGCCATTACGGCGGCCTGTTCATCCGCATGGCCTGGCATGGGGCGGGCACCTACCGCATTGCCGACGGCCGCGGCGGCGCCGGCGGCGGGCAGCAGCGCTTCGCGCCGCTCAACAGCTGGCCGGACAACACCAATCTCGACAAGGCGCGCCGGCTGCTCTGGCCGATCAAGCAGAAATACGGGAAGAAGCTTTCCTGGGCCGATCTCATGGTCCTGGCCGGCAACGTCGCGCTCGAATCGATGGGCTTCAAGACCTTCGGCTTCGGCGGCGGCCGCGCCGATACCTGGGAGCCCGAGGAGCTCTACTGGGGCCCCGAGGGAAGCTGGCTGGGCGACGAGCGCTACAGCGGCGAACGCGAGCTCCAGAAGCCACTCGGCGCGGTGCAGATGGGGCTCATCTACGTCAATCCGGAAGGGCCGAACGGCAACCCGGACCCGGTGAAGGCGGCCCATGACATCCGCGAGACCTTCGCGCGCATGGCGATGAATGACGAGGAGACGGTGGCGCTGATCGCCGGCGGCCACACTTTCGGCAAGACCCATGGTGCGGGCGATCCGTCGCTCATGGGCCCGGAGCCGGAGGCCGCCCTCATCGAGGATCAGGGCCTCGGCTGGAAGAGCCGGCACGGCACCGGCAAAGGCGCCGACGCCATCACCGGCGGTCCGGAAGTCACCTGGAGCCAGACGCCGACGAAGTGGAGCAACTACTTCTTCGACAATTTGTTCAACTACGAATGGGAGCTGACCAAGAGCCCGGCCGGCGCCAAGCAGTGGGTGGCCAAGGGCGCCGAGGCGACGATCCCTGACGCGCACGACCCGTCGAAGAAGCATGTGCCGACGATGCTGACGACGGATCTCTCGCTGCGCTTCGATCCGGCCTACGAGAAGATCTCGCGGCGCTTCCACGAGCACCCGGACCAGTTCGCGGACGCCTTCGCCCGCGCTTGGTTCAAGCTCACGCATCGCGACATGGGCCCGATCCAGCGCTATCTGGGCCCACTGGTCCCGAAGGAGACGCTGATCTGGCAGGACCCGATCCCGGCCAACGACCATCCGGTGATCGGCGACCAGGACGTCGCGGCCCTCAAGGCCAAGATCCTGGCCTCCGGCCTGTCGGTGTCGCAGCTCGTCTCGACCGCCTGGGCGTCGGCCTCGACCTTCCGCGGCTCCGACAAGCGCGGCGGCGCCAACGGTGCCCGCATTCGCCTGGCCCCGCAGAAGGACTGGGAGGTCAACAATCCGCCTGAGCTGGCCAAGGTGCTGCACACGCTCGAGGGGATCCGGACGGAGTTCAACGCCGGCGGCAAGAAGGTCTCGCTCGCCGACCTGATCGTGCTCGGCGGCGGCGCCGCGATCGAGAAGGCGGCGAAGGATGCCGGTTTCGACGTGAAGGTTGCCTTCACGCCGGGCCGCATGGATGCGTCGCAGGAGCAGACCGATGCCCATTCCTTCGAAGCGCTCGAGCCGGTCAGCGACGGCTTCCGCAACTACACGCGGGGTCCGCAGCTCATGTCGCCGGAGGAGGCTCTGGTCGATCGGGCGCAGCTGCTGACGCTGTCGGCGCCCGAGATGACGGTGCTGGTCGGCGGCCTGCGCGTGCTGGGCGCCAATGCCGGCGGGTCCAAGCACGGCGTCTTCACCCACCAGCCCGGCAAGCTCACCAACGACTTCTTCGTCAACCTCCTCGACATGCACACGGAATGGCAGGCCGGGGCCAACGGCGTCTATTCGGGGCACGACCGGAAGACGCGGGAGCTCAAATGGACCGGCACCCGCGTCGACCTGATCTTCGGCTCGCACTCGCAGCTGCGCGCGCTGGCCGAAGTCTATGCCTGCGCGGATGCGAAGGAGAAGTTCGCGAAGGACTTCGTCGCGGCCTGGGCCAAGGTGATGGACCTCGACCGGTACGACCTGACGGCGTGAGTGGATCCCACTCCGATGGGATTTCCCCCTCACCCAGCTCCGGCTAAGCTCGGCTTGTCGCCTCGCTAAGCCTTCGTCATCCCTCTCCCCCACTGGGGGAGAGGGCAGGGTGAGGGGGATCCACCAGCCGGAACGCCCGCCGCTATTCCGTCCGGTGCTTCGGAATGGTCAGCCCGGGAAGCCTACTGGCACGAAATCTCCCGAATCTGGATCCCGCTCGAACGCTGAGTAGGCGGGCGCGTCGAGATGCGGGACGATCCCCGGGTCATAGTTTGCGATCGTATTGACATCGTAGATCGCAAAATTAGAAGGCTCGTCGGCGTAGTCTTGCGTCTCTTCTCCTGAGAAGAAGGCCCACCCGCTATCGACGCTGTCCCGTGGAGGCTCTCGATACATGAAGCCTACCCGCTGGCCGGCGGCGGTGATGCGACCTGACGCGATGCAGGAGCCCCTACCCGTGGCCAACGGGATTATTTCGTGGGGCTCCAAGATGAAACCTTTGGGCATTCTACGACGTCTCGGCGCGAAGGCTGTCGATCGGCAAAATCCGGTTCATTCCGTCCGGTGCTCCAGGAACTCGCTCACCGGCGCCACGAACGGATAGACGAACTGGCCCAGCATCCCGCCCGGGATCGGCTTCACCGTGCCGTATTTCACCGGCCAGCGGTCGGCCGGCAGGTGCCAGGTGCCGAAGAGCAGGTCGAAGAGCGGCGTGTGCGCCGTGTAGTTCCTGTCGATCGCCTCGGCGTCCGAGGCGTGGTGCCAGTGGTGGAACTGCGGCGTCACGATCACGTAGCGCAGCCAGCCGACGTTCATCTTGACGTTGGAATGGATCACCACCGACTGGACGGTGACGAAGATCAGATACGCGAAGATCGTGTCCTGCGGGAATCCCAGCAGGAAGATCGGCACCAGCACGACCGAGCGGGTGACCAGCGGCTCGATGAAGTGAAGCCGCGAGCCCGACAGCCAGTCCATGTATTCGGGCGAATGGTGGACCGCATGGATCCGCCACAGGAGCGGCACCTCGTGGTAGGCGCGGTGCGAGACGTATTCGACCGCGTCGGCCGCCAGCACCACCAGGACGAAGCGCACCACGGCGGGGAGCGCCACGACATGGGCTTGAAGCCAGGGGTTCACGGCCCAGCCGAAGGCATCGTGCGCGAAATGCGTCGACACCACGAGAAACACGCCGATCAGCACGTGGTTGACGCCGAAATAGGCGAGGTCGAGCCGCCAGCCCTCGCGGAGCGGCGGCTGCTCGGGCCGGACCCGCGGGAAGAACCACTCGATGATCGTGAAGGCGACGCCGGTGAAGAAGAGGTCGAGCACCAGCCAGTCGAGGCCGAGATAATACCGCGGCTGCTGAAAATCCTCGAACGGCACGTAAGGGCCGCCGAGCAGCATGGCGACGAAGAGGGCGACCAGCCCGATCCAGGACCGGAGCCTGGGTCCGCCGATCACCAGCGCGTGAACGCCGAGCCCGGCGCCGACGACCATCGCAACCGCGAGGATGAGCCGCAGCAGCTCGACGTTGTAATGGACCCTCAACTCCGGCGTGGTGAAATAAGCCGGATATTTGAGGCAGAGCACGGCGGCGACGCTGAGGAGCCCGATCGCCGCGCAGACGAAGCTGCCGATCCGTCCCTCACCGACCTTCGGCCGCGTTGTCGTATCGACCATGGCGGGCACCCCCTCGCCTAGAAGCCGCCGCCAGCCCGGGCGCGATCGGCCTTCGTCACAAACCGATCATAATGCGCGCGGGGGTTTCGATCATAGGGGTTCACTCGCGGCCCATGGTGAAGATCGGTGCGAAGCAGCCGAGGATCAGGCGCTTGGGGTCGAACGGAATTTCACCGGAGGGCTCGAAACGCGGGTCCTCGTGCATCTTCGCTTCCGCGGCATCCAGGGTCGCCTTGTCGGGCCAGATCTGCCAGGTGAAGACGATCTTCTCGCCGTCCTTCGCATCGACGGCGCGGCGGAAGTCGGTGTACTTGCCGGTGGGGACGTTGTCCTCCCAGGATTCGACGATCTCGACGCAGCCGTACTCCTTGAACAGCGCCGCCCCGTTCTCGGCCCATCTGCGATAGGCCGCCATATTCGCCGCGGGGACCGGGATCACGAAACCTGCGATATACATGGCCGGCCTCCGTTGGATTGCCTGAGCGCTCATCCGGTTGAGCGAAGTTCTCGACTATAGCACGGGAGCGCAAGGAACCCCGGCACCCCTGCCAATCCGGCCGCACCGATGTCTGAATCCGTCAAGTCCCAGACCCCCCGCCCCCTAGCATCGGCACCGCGCTGACCGCCCGAGCGGCGGTCCTGCGGAAGGGGTTTCGCCGATGCCTGAAAATCCTCCCGACCTGCGCCGGCTGCTGCGGCCGCGGACGGTTGCGCTGTTCGGCGGGAACGCGTCGGCGGAGGTGATCCGGCAGTGCCGGCGGATGGGGTATGACGGCGCGATCTGGCCCGTCCATCCGCGGCTCGACACGGTCGGCGGCCTGCCGGCTTACCGTTCGGCGGCGGCGCTGCCGGCGGCGCCCGATGCCGCCCTCATCGCGGTCAACCGGGCGGCGAGCGTCGGGATCATGGCGGAGCTTGCCGCACGCGGGGCGGGCGGGGCGGTGGCCTATGCCTCGGGCTTCGCGGAAGTGGGCGGCGAGGGGGCGGCGCTGCAGCAACAGCTGGTGGCGGCGGCCGGGGAAATGCCGTTCTTCGGGCCGAACTGCCACGGCTTCGTCAACTATCTCGACGGCGCGGCGCTGTGGCCGGAGCAGCACGGCGGCAAGCGGCTCGAGCGCGGCGTCGCCATCGTCACGCAGTCGGGCAACATCGCGCTCAACCTCACCATGCAGACCCGCGGCGTGCCGATCGCCTATCTGGTCACCCTGGGGAACCAGGCGGCGATCGGACTGTCGGCCACGGTCGCGACGCTGGTCGAGGATCCGCGGGTCACGGCGATCGGGCTCCATATCGAGGGGATCGACGATCCTGCCGCCTTCCTGGCCGCCGCCGGACGGGCGCGCAGCCGCCGCGTGCCGCTGGTCGCGGTCAAGACCGGGCGGTCGGCGGCGGGCGCCCGGCTGGCGCTCAGCCACACCGCGTCGCTCTCCGGGCCGGATGCGGTCGCCTCGGCCTTCCTGAAGCGGGCCGGCGTGGCGCGGGTGCGTTCGTTGCCGGCGCTGCTCGAAACGCTGAAGCTGCTGCATGTTCACGGCACGCTGCCGGGGAGCGACATCGCCTCGATGAGCTGCTCGGGCGGCGAGGCGGGGCTGATCGCCGACTGTGCGGAGGATTGGGGCCTGCGCTTCCGGCCGCTGACCGGGGCGCAGGCGGCGCGGGTGGCCGCCGCCCTGCCGGAATTCGCGACCGCCTCCAACCCGCTCGACTATCACAATTTCACCTGGGGCGACGAGGCGGCGCTGACCGCCACCTTCGGGGCGATGATGGCGGCGGGATTCGACCTGACGCTGCTGGTGATCGACTTCCCGCGGCGCGACCGCTGCGTCGAGGCCGGGTTCGACGAGACGCTAAGCGCGCTGACGACGGCGAGCCGGCTGCACGGGGCGCGCACGGCGGTGGTCGCGACCCTGCCGGAGACCCTGCCGGAGAGCCGCGCCGAGGCGCTCGCCGCCGCCGGGATCGCGCCGCTTTGCGGCTTCGACGACGCGCTGGCGGCGGTCGCCGCGGCGGTCGAGCTGGGCGAGGTGATGGCGCGGCCGGCGGCTGTGGTGCCACCGCAGGCGGTGCTGCCGCCGGGCTGCCGGCTGCTGAGCGAGTTCGAAGCCAAGCGGGCGCTTGCCGAGTATGGGCTCGCGGTGCCCCGCGGCCGACTCGCGGCGAGTGCTTCGGCGGCGGTCGAGGCGGCCGAGGCGCTGGGCTTCCCGGTCGTGGTCAAGGCGGTGGGCGGAGGGCTCGCGCACAAGACCGAGAAGGGTGCGGTGCGGCTGGGACTCCGTGCAGCGCCCGAGGTGCGGCAGGCGGCGACGGCGCTGCTCGGGCTCGGCGAGGCGCTGCTGGTCGAGGAAATGATCACGGACGGCGTCGCCGAGCTGATCGTCGGCGTCGAGCGCGACGCGGTCTTCGGCCCCCATCTGATGGTCGGTTCGGGCGGCGTGCTGGTCGAGCTGATCGGCGACCGGCGGCTCCTGATGCTGCCGGCCTCGCGGGAGGAGATCCGCGCGGCGATCCTGTCGCTCAAGGCGGCGGGCCTGATCGCCGGGCATCGCGGCCGGGCAGCGGGCGATCTCGAGGCGGCGGTCGAGGCCGTCGTCGCCATCCAGGCCTATGCGCTCCGGGCCGCGGTCCTGGAGCTCGACGTCAACCCGCTGATCGTCCGGCCGCAGGGCGCCATAGCCGTCGACGCGCTGATCCGGCTGGCCGGGGAGGGCGGCGATGCGTGAGGGGCGGGGGCGAGGCGGCGTAGAGACCCCCACCCAACCCTCCCCCGCAAGCGGGAGAGGGCTCGTTACTCCCTCTCCCGCTTGCGGGGGAGGGCCGGGGTGGGGGTGCCCCCGGACTGGCACCGCATGATCGAATCCCGCTCGATCGACTACGTCCCGCTGGCCGAGCGGCACGGCAAGGCGTGGCATCTCTGGCCGGTGTGGTTCACCAGCGGGACGCAGCTCGCAACGGTGGCGACGGGCGTCATCGGCGTGACGCTGGGCATGAATCTGCTGTGGAGCGCCGTCGCGATCGTGACGGGCTGCATCCTCGGCACGTTCTTCATGGCCTTCCATGCCGCCCAAGGTCCCCAGCTGGGCCTGCCGCAGATGATCCAGTCGCGGCCGCAATTCGGCTACATGGGAGCGCTGCTGGTGTGGGTGGTCGCCCTCATCTCCTATGTCGGCTACAACGCCTTCAACCAGCTGCTGGCCGGCGAGACGGCGCAGCGGCTGGCCGGAGTCGAGCCCGATCTGGCGGCGCTGATCTTCACGCTGCTGGCGATCGGGCTCTCGGTCGTCGGCTACGACCTCATCCACAAGACCCAGCGCTGGCTCTCCTACGTGCTGATCGCAGCGCTGGCCGTGTTCTCCGTGGGGGCGTTCCGGACGCTGCAGCTGCCGCCGGGCGCGCTGGCGCTGGACGGGTTCCGCGCCGTGCCGTTCCTCACCCAGTTCTTCGCCGCGGCTGCCTATCAGCTGAGCGGCGCCTTCTACGTGTCCGACTATTCCCGCTACCTGCCGCGCGACACTGGCGCGGTCGCCGCGTTCTGGTGGACCTATATGGGCGCGCTCGCGGGCAGCGGCTGGACCATGCTGGTGGGCGCGGCGGCCGCGGCGGCGTTTCCCGGCGCCGACGTCGCGGCGGCGCTGCAGGCGGCGGGCGACGCGGTGCTGCCGGGGTTCGGGCCGGTGCTGCTGGGCGTGGCGCTGGTCGGGCTGATGACGATCGCCGGGCTGAACTATTACGGGGCGTCGCTGACGCTCCTGAGCGTCGTCGATTCCTTCCGGAAGCTGCGCCCGAGCGCGTCGAAGCGGCTCATGGCCCTGGCTGCGGTGGGCGTGGTGGCAAGCGGCATCGGGTTCGGCGCCTCGGGCGATTTCGTGCGGCGCTTCGGCGACCTGCTGGCGGTGCTGCTCTATCTCTTCACGCCCTGGACCGCGATCAACCTCGTGGATTTCTACCTGGTGCGGAAGAGCTGCTACTCGATCCGCGAGATCTTCAATCCGAACGGGCTCTACGGCCGCTGGAACTGGCGCGGGCTCATCGCCTACGGGCTGGGCTTCGCGGCGATGATCCCCTTCTTCTCGACCGGGCTCTACACCGGCCCGATCGCCCGCGCGCTGGGCGGCGCCGACATCGCCATGCTGGTCGGGCTGCCGGTGGCGGCGCTGGTCTATCTCGCCGGCTGCCGCTCGCTCGATATCGCGGCCGAGCGGCGCCGCGTCGCGGCGGCCGATGCGGGGCTGGATCCGCCGCGGCCGGTCCGTACGCAGGACGTCACGCCGGCGGCCACGCCCGAGCCGAGCCTTCCCCTCACTTCGCGGTGAACCAGTTCCGACGTAGACTGCGCCGGCACCTTGGGGGCGCGGTCGGGTGGGAATCCTATTCATCAGCCATTCGAGCCGGAACAACGAGCCGGCCATCAGGCTCAATGACTGGCTGCGGAAGAACGGCTGGGGCCAGGTCTTCCTGGATCTCGACCCGACGCAGGGCCTGGCGCCCGGCCAACTTTGGCAGCAGGAGCTCAAGAAGGCCGGCGAGCGCTGCACCGCGGTCCTGGTGCTGGTCTCGCCGGACTGGATCGCCTCGCGCTGGTGCCAGGCCGAGTTCCTGCTCGCCGAACAGCTCGGCAAGCTGATCTTCCCCGTGCTGGTGGCGCCGACGCCGGCCGCCGACCTGCCGCCGGAGATCCTGGGCAAGTATCAGTTCGCCGACCTCTCGACGCCAGACAAGGAGGCCGAGGGGCTCCAGCGGCTGTCGATCGGGCTGAAACGGGCTGGGCTCGATCCGAAGAGCTTCGAATGGCCGCCTTCCGGCGAGCCGCACCGGCCGATCTATCGCGGGCTCGAAGCGCTCGAGGAGCAGGACGCGGCGATCTTCTTCGGCCGCGACGCGATGATCACCAAGGGCCTCGACGCGCTCCGCCGGATGCGTGACGGCGCCCCGGAGCGCATCCTCGTCATCCTCGGCGCCTCGGGCGCCGGCAAGTCGTCCTTCCTGAAGGCCGGGCTGGTCGCGCGGCTGCGGCGGGACGAGGAGCACTTCCTGGTGCCGCCGGTCATCCGGCCCGAGCGGGCGGCGCTGACCGGGGTCGACGGGCTTGCTGCGGCCCTGGCGCGCGACCCGGCGGGGCTGAACGGTCCCGAGGATGTCGCGGCGGCGTTGGCAGCGCTTCGCCGGCCGGCGATGGACCGGCTGGCACGGGTCGCCGGCGACGGCCAGCATCCGCAAGCGCCGACGATCGTGCTGATGGTCGACCAGGCCGAGGAGCTGTTCGCGGCCGAGAACAGCGAGGCGGCGCCGGCGCTCGACCTGCTCGCCGCCGCCGTCCGCGCCGATCCCGACACGATCATCGTCGCGACGATCCGGTCCGAAAGCTTCGCCCGGCTGCAGTCAGAACCCCGGCTGGCCGAGATTCCGCGGTTGCCGTTCGATCTGACGCCGATCCCGTCGGGCGCGTTCAAGGAGATCATCGAAGGGCCGGCCCGGCTGGCCGATCCGCCGCTCGCGGTCGAGCCGGCGCTGACCGACCGGCTGCTGGAGGATCTCGACGCGTCCGATGGGTTGCCGCTGCTTGCGCTCACGCTGGAGCGGCTCACCGCGAGGAGCCGCGGCCGCGGGAGGCTCACGCTGGCCGATTACGACGCCATGGGCGGCCTGCGCGGGGCGGTTGCCGCGGCGGTCGAGGCGGCCTTCGCCGAGGCGGTGCGCGATCCGGCGCTGCCGAACGAGCGGGTCGAGCTGGAAAGCCTGGCGCGGGCCGCCTTCATCCCGGCGCTGGTGCAGCTCGACGACGCGACGGCGGTGCCGAAACGGCGGGTCGAGCGCCTGAGCGCCCTGCCGGAGCCGACGCGGCCGCTGGTGCGCCATCTCATCGACCAGCGCCTGCTGGTGAGCGACCGCCGCATCCTCGACGGCACCGAGACCGAGGTGGTCGAGGTCACGCACGAGGCGATCCTGCGGCAGTGGCCGGCGCTTCGGGGCTGGATCGAGGAGGCGCGCGACGCGCTGCGGACGCTCGACACGGTGCGGGCCGCGGCGCAGGAGCGGCGGGCGCATCGCGACGGGGCGGGCGGCGGCTGGCTCGTGCATCGCGGTGACCGCCTCGCCGAGGCGGAGGCGCTGCTGGCCAGGCCCGATTTCGCCGCCGCGCTGGGGTCTGTCGAGCGCGGCTATCTTGCCGAGTGCCGGGCGGCCGACAATGCCGAGCGCCAGCGCGAGCAGCGCCAGCTCGCGCGGACCCGGCGGCTGCAGGCGGCGATCGGCGCGCTGATCGGCGTCGCGGCGGTCCTGGTGCTGGCGGCCGGGGCGGGCACGACCCGGCTGCTGGCAGGGCTGGCGCAACGGAGCTCCGACACGCTGGCCTCGCTGGCACGGACGGCGTCGGAGAACGGGCAGTACGATCGCGCGGCGCGCTACGCGCTGGCCGGGATCGCCGGCGCCGACTGGCCCTTGATCGGCCACAGGAGCGCAGCGGCGGAGGCCGAGCTCGCCGGCGCCCTCTATTCATCGAGCGCGATCGCCGCGCTGCGCGGCCATACGAGCGACGTCAACCACGCTGCCTTCAGCCCGGACGGAACGCGCGTCGTCACCGCATCCTTCGACCGGACCGCGCGCATCTGGGACGCGGCGACCGGCCGCGAGATGACGGTCCTGCGCGGGCATGAGGGCTGGCTGTTCACCGCCCTCTACAGCCCCGACGGCACGCATATCGTCACCGCCTCGCAGGACAAGACCGCGCGGATCTGGGATGCCGCGACCGGCCGCGAGGTGATGACTCTGCGAGGCCATGACGGGTGGGTCGATTTCGCCGCCTACAGCCCCGACGGCACGCGCATCGTCACGGCCTCGGGAGACCGGACGATCCGGATCTGGGAGGCTGCGACCGGCCGGGAGATCGCGGTGCTGCGCGGGCACGAGGCCCGCGTCTCCAGCGCCGTATTCAGCCCGGACGGCACCCGCATCGTCTCTGCGTCGGAGGATCAGACCGTCCGGATCTGGGACGCCGCAAGCGGCCGCGAGATCAACGTACTGCGCGGCCACACCGACTTCGTCATCTCCGCCCGCTTCAGCCCCGACGGCACGCGCATCATCTCGGCCTGCGAGGACCGCACCGCGCGGATCTGGGACGCGCAGACCGGCCGGCAGCTCGCCGTGCTGGAGGGGCATACCGGCGTCGTCGACGGCGCCGCCTACAGCCCTGATGGCACGCGCATCGTCACGGCATCGGGCGACATGACGGTCCGGATCTGGGATGCCGCCGACAATCGCCAGATCGCGATCCTGCAAGGCCACGAGGACGAGATCGAGTCGGTGGCCTACAGCCCTGACGGCAAGCGGATCGTCACGGCATCGGTCGACGGGACGGCGCGGATCTGGAGCGTTTCCGGCCGTCCGGAGATCGCCACGCTGGAGGGTCACGACGGTTGGGTCTTCGGCGTGTCGTTCAGCCCGGACGGCACACGCGTCGCCACCGCTTCCGGCGACCGGACCGCGCGCGTGTGGGACGCGGCGAGCGGCCGCGAGACCGCCGTCCTGAAAGGCCATGGGGACATGGTGCTCATGGCCACCTTCAGTCCCGACGGCAGCAGGATCGCGACCGCCTCCGAGGACCGGACCGCGCGCATCTGGGACGCGGTGAGCGGGAGCCAGATCGCGATCCTGCGCGGCCACGAGGACATCGTGAGCGGCGCCACGTTCAGCCCTGACGGCACGCGCGTGGTTACGGCCTCGGCCGACAAGACGGCGCGGATCTGGGGTGCCGCGACCGGGCAGGAGCTCGGCGTGCTGCGCGGGCATACCGAGAAGGTCAACTCCGCCGTCTACAGCCCCGACGGCACGCGCATCCTGACATCGTCCAATGATGGCAGCGTGCGTCTCTGGGACGCCCTTAGCGGCCGGGAGGTCGCGGCCCTGCCGCGCCAGGACAGGTTCGTCCGGGCCGCCGGTTTCAGCGCGGACGGACGGCGAATCGTCACCGGCTCGGAGGACGGAACGGCGCGGGTCTGGGACGCCGACAGCCGCCGCGAGCTGCTGGTGCTGCGCGGACACGAGGGCGATGTCGCACGTGCGGTGTTCAGCCGCGACGGGAAGCGCATCTTCACCTTGTCGGGGAGCGACCGGACCGTGCGGATCTGGGATGCCGACAGCGGCCGCGAGGACGCGGTGCTGCGGTGGAACGAGCTCATCGTTCTCGGCATCGCGGTCAGCCCGGACGGCACGCGGGCCGTCTCGGCGCTGAGCGACAGGACGGCGCGGATCTGGCCGGTCACGCCGGTGCTGCTCGCGGGCCGGGACGAGCTGGCGCGCGAGGCCTGCACGACCAGGCTCGCGGCCGGTCTGCACGAATTCTCGGCGGGCGAGCTGCGGGCGGCGGCGGTGCTCGATCCCGATGTCGATGCCGACGCGTGCAATCCGCCGAGCCTGCGGGGGCGGCTTCGCCAGATCTTCCTGGCCGCGGCGCCGTAGCCCGTTCATCCTTGCTTTCGTGAAACAATCGTTTCATAAAGATCGAAAGCAGCAGCGATCCGGGGAGTGACATGGCCGCCGTTCCGTCCCATCCGCCCGCACCGTCGCCGGCCGAATCCGCGCTGGGCCGCGACGGGGTCTGCTTCGTGCGCGGGGCGCTGGACGCGGCGGAGCGGCGCCTGATCGGCGACTGCTTCGCCTGGAGCGTCGCCCATCCCAGCGCCAACGCGAACCAGTTCGAGCCGACGCCGAGCCATCCCGGCCGATTCTATGCCGACATCAACAACCCGCGGATCCTCGATGCGGGAAACCCCTATCGCGACTTCCTCTGGGGCTCGTCGCTGGCCGGGCGCCTGTCGCGGCTCTGGGGCGGATCGGACGTCTGGTTCCTCTACGAGCAGGTGCTGCTCAAGGAAGGCGAGGAGGCTCGGCGCACGCCCTGGCACCAGGATTCATCGTATCTGCCGATCGCCGGCGAGATGCTGGCGATCGTGTGGATCACGCTGGAGCCCTGCGCCCGCGAGCTGAGCCTGGAATTCGTCCGCGGCTCGCATCGCGGGCCGCTCTATGACGGCAGCACCTTCTCGGCCACCGACGACACCGATCCGCTCTACGCCGACGGCACCATGCCGCGCCTGCCGGACATCGAGGCGGCGCGTGAAAAGTGGCCGATCGTCGGCTGGGACATCGAGCCCGGCGACGTCGTGATCTTCCACCCCACGACCCTCCATGGCGGCGCGCCCACCCGGCGCGGCACGACGCGGCGGACGGTGTCGCTGCGCTTCTTCGGCGAGGACGCGACCTACCGGCCGCTGCCGTCGGACGGCGTCGAGGGTATCGGCATTGAAGGCGAGACCGTCTGGAAGAGCCTGCAGAAGACGCTGAAGTCGGGCGATAAGCTGCGCCACCCCATGCTGCCCCGCATCTGGCCGCGTTAGTGGACGGCCCTCGCCATATGGAATGCGTAGAGTGTCATCGGGACGAGGTCCATCAGCATCGCCGCGATGAGGAGCGCGCGGAAAGCGCGCTGCCGCGCCAGGACGAAGGTTAGCCCCTCCACCACCAGGAGCACCGGGCCGACGACGATGCGCGGTATGGCGACGAAGGCGATGAGCGGGCCCAGGAGTTCCATGGCCGCCGTCGGCGGGTTCGGGCTTGGCCCGCTCGCGAAGTGCATCACCGCGAGCCAGCTCATCGGTCCGATCGCTGCAAGGAGGAGCAGGGCGGTCAGCAGGGCGCGCGGCACCCTTTCCAGCGCCAGCTTCAGCAGGAACCAGGTCGGCACAAGGCCGAAGAACCCCGTGGCCAGCACGAACAGAATCATGTCGCCGAAGGCGACCATGCCGCCCGATCCCTCTGCGATATCGGCCGGCATGAACAGCTCGTTGAGGACGACAATAGCGATGCCGGCCGCGACGGAGAGGGCGTAGCCTACGGCGATCAATCCGAGCGCCTTCGCCACGCTCATGCGCCTGGCCCCGACGGCGGATGAAGGGACGGTCACCATCGTCGGACTTATCCCCTAGCTCAGCAGGACATAGAGCCGGGTGATGCGGGAATGGGCGATCCGCCAGGCGCCGTCGGCCTTGCGGTAGCGCTCGTGATAGTGCCCGGTGCCGTGCATCCACAGGACCGGCCTGCCGTCCACCGGCCGGTAGAGCTGGTCCTCCATGGCGATGACGCCCTGCGCCTCGGTAGCGGAGAGGATCTCCACCTCGTGGCAATGGCCGTGATGGCTGGTGATGAACTCCTTCGCGGCCTCCTGCAGGAACGCAAGGATCGTGGCGCCGCCGGTATAGAGCCAGTCGTTGCTGGCGACGGCGGGACCTTCGGCGGCCGCGCCGTCCACGCTGAAGGCGGCACGGGCATCGAATACCGCGTCATCGGTGAAGATGGTCGCCATGCCCGCCCAGTCCTTGGTGTCCAGGAAGCGGAAATAGCGCGACTTCAGCTGCCGGATCTCGTCGATGGCGAGCAGTCTCTCGGCGATATCCATGTGGTGTCCTTCAGGCGCGGTCAGGGATGCGAGGCGTTCGCCTGCTCCTCGCGCTTCGCCACAAATTTCTCGGGGTCGCCGCCGCTCGCGGTGTTGTTGGAGCGTGTGAACTCGATGTGACCCTGACGGATGACGCCGCGGTAGATCTCCTTGTTCTCGTCGCCGAGCGGGGTATGGAACTCAATCAGGTCGCCGGCGATATGGCCGTTGCGGATCGTCCGCTTGACGCTGCCGCGCCCGACCGCGGTTTCCGTGACCACGCCGCCGATCGTGTCTCCATTGCGATCGAACTCGAAGTGCAGGATGAACTTCTGCTGCGGGTCATAGACATTCGGGAATTCGTTGCTCACCCACTGCCCGGTCGGATCCGGGCCCGCCATCTTGGTCGGGCGGGACGTAAAGTACCAGGCGCCGGCCGCTGCGATGATCGCGACGATCAACAACGGCACGACGACGAGGATCGGGCTCGATTTCTTCGCGACGACGGCGGCAGGCGGCGGCGGGACGGGCGTGGCCGGGGCCGGTTTCGGCGCCTCCCCGAGGATGCCGCCGATATGCTCGGCGAGCTTCCCGACCGCGACTTCCCAGTCCTTGAAGACGTCGATCCACTGCCGCGTCGCCAGCTCGTACTTGAAGGCGTCGGTCGGCAGCACGTCCTCGACCCGGACGGGCACGACGGCGAGATGGTTCTGGCTCGCCAGCGCCAGCTCCTTCTTGATTTCGTCGGAGCTGTTGGCGTGGCTGGAGAAGACCAGCACCATCACCCGGGCGTCGGTCAGCGCCTTGACGATCGCTTCCTGGAAATTCTGGCCGGGGGTGATGTCGCGGGACGAGATCCAGCAGGCGATGCCGCGCTGCTCGAGGGCCGCGCACAGCGTCTCGGAGGTCGCCTTGTCGCGCGAGGAGTGGCTGATGAAGACCGGCGCCGGCATTTCAACCCCCCAATGTTCCTGCCGGTCAGTCCGCGCCGCGTTCGCGCAGCAGCCGGTCGAAGTATTCTATGGTCCTGGCCAGCCCCTGGTCGAGCGCCACGGTGGGCTCCCAGCCGAGAATCTGCCTGGCCTTCGAGATGTCGGGGCAGCGCTGCAGCGGGTCGTCGACCGGCAGCGGCTTGTAGACCAGCTTCGACTTGGCGCCGATGTGCCGGATCACCCGCTCGGCCAGCTCGCGCACCGGGATCTCGACGGGGTTGCCGAGATTGATCGGGCCGGTCACCTCGTCTGGCGTCGCCATCATCCGGACGAAGCCCTCGACGAGGTCGTCGACATAGCAGAAGGCGCGGGTCTGCGAGCCGTCGCCGTAGACGGTGATGTCCTCGCCCTTCAGGGCCTGGACAATGAAGTTCGACACCACGCGCCCGTCGTTCGGGTGCATGCGCGGCCCGTAGGTGTTGAAGATGCGCACCACCTTGATGCGCGTCCTGTGCTGCCGCCAGTAGTCGAAGAACAGCGTCTCGGCGCAGCGCTTGCCCTCGTCGTAGCAGGCGCGCGGGCCGATCGTGTTGACGTTGCCGCGATAATCCTCGGTCTGGGGATGGACCGTGGGGTCGCCGTAGATCTCGCTGGTCGAGGCCTGGAAGACCTTGGCCTTCACCCGCTTCGCCAGGCCCAGCATGTTGATCGCGCCGGACACGCTGGTCTTGGTCGTCTGGACCGGATCGAACTGGTAGTGCACCGGCGAGGCCGGGCAGGCGAGGTTGTAGATCTCGTCCACCTCGACATAGAGCGGGAAGCACACGTCGTGGCGCAGCGCCTCGAAATTCGGATTGTCGAGGAGGGCGGCGATGTTGTCCTTGCGGCCGGTGAAGTAGTTGTCGACGCAGAGCACGTCGTGCCCGGCGGCGATCAGCTTCTCGCAGAGATGGGAGCCGAGGAACCCGGCCCCGCCGGTGATGAGAATGCGCTTGCGGGTCAGGCTCATGCCGCGGCACCTCCGGCGACCGCCTTGAGTTGCGGCGCGGGGCGGGCGGCCGCCCGGCCGATCGAGTGATAGGAGAAGCCGGCGGCGGCGACCTGCTCCGGCTGGTAGATGTTGCGCAGGTCGACCACCACGCGGCCGGCCATCTGCCGGGCGACATGGCTCCAGTCGAGCGCGCGGAACTCGTTCCACTCGGTGAGGATGGCGAGCGCATCGGCGCCGGCAAGCGCGGAATAGGCGTCCTCGGCGTATTCGATGCCGGTGAGCAGCTTCTTCGCCTCGCCCATGCCCTCGGGATCGAAGGCGCGGACGGTCGCGCCCTTCTCGACAAGCGCCGGCACGATGTCGAGGCTGGGCGCGTCGCGCATGTCGTCGGTGTTGGGCTTGAAGGTGAGGCCCAGCACGGCGATGCGCTTGCCGGCGACCGAGCCGCCCAGTGCTGCCTCGATGCGCTCGGCCATGGCGCGCTTGCGGCTGTCGTTGACCTGGACGACGGTCTCGATGATGGAGACGGGGGTGCCGGAATCCCGCGCGGTCTTGACCAGGGCGAGGCAGTCCTTCGGAAAGCACGAGCCGCCATAGCCTGGCCCGGCATGCAGGAACTTCTTGCCGATCCGGCCGTCGAGCCCGATCCCCTTGGCGACCTCCTGCACGTCGGCGCCCACGACCTCGCAGAGATCGGCGATCTCGTTGATGAAGGTGATCTTGGCCGCGAGGAAGCTGTTGGCCGCATATTTGATGAGCTCCGAGGTCTCCAGGCCGGTGATCACCACCGGCGTCTCCAGCAGGAACAGCGGCCGGTAGAGCTCCTTCATGGCCGACCGCGCCCGCTCGGCCTCCGGCATGGTGCCGATGACCACGCGGTCGGGCCGCATGAAGTCGCCGATGGCCGAGCCTTCGCGCAGGAACTCGGGATTCGAGACGACGTCGAAGTCGCGGCCGATCTCGAGGTCGGGCCGCGCCTTGGCGACGATTTCCGCCACCTTGCGGCCGGTGCCGACCGGCACCGTCGACTTGGTGACGATCACGGTGTAGCCGGCGATCGCGTGGGCGATCTCCTCGGCCGCCGCGAAGACGTAGGAGAGGTCGGCATGGCCGTCGCCGCGGCGCGATGGGGTGCCGACCGCGATGAAGACCGCATCGGCGCCCTCGACGGCAGGCTTCAGCGATGTCGAGAAGCTCAGCCGTCCGGCCCGCACGTTGTTCGCGACGAGCTGGTCGAGCCCGGGCTCGTAGATCGGCATCTCGCCGCGTTCCAGGCGCGCAATCTTGTCCGCGTCCTTGTCGACGCAGACGACCTCCACGCCGAACTCCGAGAAGCACGCCCCCGACACCAGGCCGACATAGCCCGTCCCGATCACGGCAATCCGCATTCCATAACCCTCGCACTAGCGCCGCTGGCGCGGCCTTCACACCTGGACGGCCCTCCCGATTCCCTCTCCGCCCCGGGGGGCGGAGAGGGTCAGGGTGAGGTGGGGGACGAT
>DATGFU010000003.1:0-1532 GCA_035308865.1 Allostellaceae bacterium
CTCGTCTCCTTCATGCACTACGATCTCGGATATATCGACTTGGAACAGAAAACCCTACAACCCCTCGACAACCCGTTCGGCCCGAGGTTGTTACCTATGTCTTAGGTACGTTCTGTTACCTATGTGTCCGGTCCGGACAATCGGTGTTCCCGGCGAAGAGATCGGATTCGAACCCCTCGATATCGACCTTGAGGATGAAGAGCCGCCCGTTCGGGATGCGGCGGACCAGCTCGTCCACCGTGACGATCCGGACGCCCGCCGGATCGTCGGAACGTTCCGTCTGTACCGCCCAGGCTTCGCCGGTTTCGTTCTTGAGCGCGGTGAAGCCGGAAGCCGAGCCGATCGCGGCCTCGATCACCTCAACCGTGTCGAGATGCTCGACATTCGCCCGGCAGCACGCTGCGTTTTCAGCATCCGGCTCGACCGCGAGGATGCGCGCCTGCGGGAAATGCCGGGCGAACCAGATCGAGGCCGCGCCGATATTGGCGCCGGCATCGATGATCAGGGGTACCGCTCCGCCGCGGCCGATCCGCTCGTAGGTTTCCCGGATTCGCGCCGCCTGGCGGAACCCGGCGAGATCGTACTCGCGGTCGCGGAACACCTGCCGCACCACCTTAGGATCGCTGGAATTGGGACGGATCAGGATCGACCCGAACCGCCCCAGCCCGACGCGAAACCCCGAGCGGCCGGCCGCTCGGGCGAGGTGGCGCAATGGAAAGCCCCAGCCGATCCCGGCTGCGTCCTCGAGGTTTTCGACGACCTTGCGTCCGAGCGACCGGAGAGAGGGTAAGCGCTGTCCCGTCATCCGCACGAGCAAACCATCCGCCGCGACGCCCCGTTCCCCACGCGGGACCGTCAGACCTGGTCGTAATCCACGACCACGCGCTCGCTGGTCGGATGGGCCTGGCAGGTCAGCACGAAGCCCGCTGCCAGCTCCCAGGGCTCGAGCGAGTAGTTGAGCTCCATCGTAGCGGTCCCGCTGACCAGCTTCGCGCGACAGGTCGAGCACATGCCGCCCTTGCAGGCGTATGGCAGGTCGAGCCCGGCGCGGAGGGCCGCGTCGAGGATCGCCTCGCCCTCTGCCACCGGCACCTCGCGGCTCTTGCCATCGTGGATCAGGGTGGCGAGCGTTGCCGGCGCGTCCGCCGGCGGCGGCGCCGGTTTCGGGCGTGGCCTTCCCCCCAAAGCAGACACGAAGAGCTCGACATGGATCTTCGCCGGCGCCACGCCGAGATTGCGGAGGGCGGCGCCGACCTCCTCGCTCATCCCCTCGGGCCCGCAGATGAAGAACTCGTCCACGGCGGCGGCCGGGACAAGCGAGGTCATCAGCCGGCGCACCTTCTCGCCGTCCAGCCGGCCGTTCAGGATCGGGATGTCCTGCTCCTCCTGCGACAGCACGTGGAAGAGGGCAAAACGGCCGAGATGCTGGTCCTTGAGATCGGCCAGCGCCTCGCGGAACAGCATGTTCTCGGAGGTACGGTTGCCATAGAAGAGGAAGAAGCGGCTGTCTGGCTCGCGGCAGAGCACGCCCC
>DATGFU010000004.1:0-9804 GCA_035308865.1 Allostellaceae bacterium
AGATCACGACGATCGGCGTCGGCAAGAACGGGCTGCTTGTTCCGACTGCCGACGGCGTCCGCGAGCCGCAGAACCGGCGCGCCGAAATCGTCCTGCAGTAAGTCCGCATACCAAGCCCCTCTCCCGCATCGCGGGGGAGGGGCCTTCTTTTTCAGTCCCCGCGAGCCTCGCGGTCGATAATCTCGACCAGCCCGTCGGGAGCGCAGAAAAACGGCGAGTGGTCACAATCCATGACGTGCTTCGTCACGCCCGGCATCCGCTCGCACATGAAGTGCTGGGCGCCGGGCGGCAGAGCTTGGTCGCGGGCGCAGACGATATAGGATTTGGCAACGCGGCCGAACCGTTCGGGGCTGAGCGCAACCGGCACGCCCAGCGGCGCGTCGGGCTGCGGGCGAAGCCGGGCAATCGCCCGGCGCGCCGCGCCGGGATCGCAGGTGTTGTAGAACGTCTCCGCGGCAAGCTCCTCTGCGAAGCCATGCGCGCCTTCGACGTCGCTCGGCCGCAGCACGCCCATCGCCGACGGACCCGGATGCCGGTTGGTGATCTCGATCATCGAGCGCAGGGACTCGCCATCGACGGGCAGGCACGCGGCGAGATAGACCAGCTTCCCGATGGAATCCGGCGCGTTCTCGGCCGCCTGGGAGATGACAATGCCGCCGGCGGAATGGCCGAGCAGCAGAACCGGGCCCGGCGCCGCCCGCACCGCATCCACGACACGTGCGACCCCGAGCTCGAACGTCGCGTCCCTGGCCGGCGTCGGGTCGTCGCCGAGCCCCGGCAAGTCGAGGGCGGCGACGTGATAGCCTTTGCGCTCCAGGCGCGGCACCACCTGCTCCCAGCACCACGCGCCGTGGCCCGCCCCGTGAACAAGCACGATCGCCCGCGAACCCCGCAGCTTCTCGCCCACAGGCCGCCTCCCTCGTTTATGATGCATATGATACGCTACGCTTCCTAATTCGGGAGGAACAGCCTCTTGCCCCATCCCCGGCACTGGGCGGCGCGGACGCCGGAGAAGCCGGCGATCGTCATGGCTGGCACCGGCCGCACCGTGACCTATCGCGCGCTCGACGCCAGCGCCGATCGCCTGGCCCAGCTGTTGCGGGCGCGCGGGCTCGCCACCGGTGATGTGATCGCGGCGCTGATGGAGAATCGGCCCGAATTCTTCGAGATCTTCTGGGCGGCCCAGCGCTCTGGCCTCTACTTCACGCCGGTTTCGTGGCGCCTGAAGCCGGAAGAGATCGCGTACATCCTGGTGAATAGCGGCGCCAAGGCGGCGTTCGGCTCGCGCCGCCACGCCGCCCTGGTGCTAGCGGCGCTCGATGGCACCGCGATCGGCCAGCGATTCTGCATCGACGGGGAGGAACCGGGCTTCGAACCGCTTGGCGAGGCGATCGCGGCGTTTCCGGCGGAGCCGATTGCCGACGAGAGCCTCGGGCGGGACCTCCTCTACTCCTCGGGTACGACGGGCCGGCCGAAAGGCGTCAAGAACGCGCTTCCCGACGGGGAAGTGACGACCATCCCGCCGGTGATGGCGTTCATGTCGCGCCTCTACGGCTTCGACGAGGCGACCGTCCTGCTGACCCCGACGCCGCTCTACCACGCCTCCGGCCTGCGCTACGGCATGGTGGCCGGCCATGCCGGCAGCACCAATGTCATTATGGAATCGTTCGATCCGGAAGCGGCGCTGATGCTGATCGAGCGCCATTGCGTCACGCATTTTGCCGCCGTGCCGACGCTGTTCGTCCGGCTGCTCAGACTCCCGCCCGAGACCCGCCGCCGCTACGACCTGTCGAGCCTCAAGATGGTGCTGCACGGCACCGGCCCTTGCGGCCGCGAGATCAAGCAAGCGGTGATCGACTGGCTCGGCCCCGTTCTTTACGAAAACTATGGCGGCACAGAGGGCAACGGGCTCTGCGCCATCGGCCCCGACGAGTGGCAGCGCCACCCCGGCTCGGTCGGCAAGGCCGTCGTCGGCAAGCTGCACATCGTTGGTCCCGATGGACGCGAGGTGCCCGCGGGCGAGGAAGGCCTCGTCTATTTCGACGGCGGCCCACGCTTCGAATATCACGGCGACCCGGCGAAGACGGCGGCCGCCTACTCGCCCGAAGGCTGGAGCACGCTCGGCGATATCGGCTACGTCGATGACGAGGGGTATCTCCACCTGACCGACCGCCAGTCGCACATGATCATCTCCGGCGGCGTCAACATCTACCCGCAGGAAGTCGAGGACCTTCTGCTGTCGCATCCGGCGGTGCTGGATGCCGCGGTCTTCGGCGTGCCCAATGCGGAGTTCGGCGAGGAGGTCAAGGCGGTCGTGCATCCGGTCTCGCCGGAAGACGCGGGGCCGGTGCTCGCCCAAGCGCTCATCGATTTCTGCCGGGCGAGGATGGCGCACTACAAATGCCCGCGCTCGGTCGATTTCTCGACCGGATTGCCGCGCCACGAGACCGGGAAAATCTACAAACGCCTGCTGAAGCTGCGCTATGCGGAGAGCACAGAGGCGCCGGCAATCAGATAGTTCGGATGCGTACTTGCATGCATGCGAACTTTATGGCTTTGTCGGAGCAGGAGCGTGGCGAGGGAGGCCGACGTGACGGCGCAGGTCAACGATCTCATCGGGTACGGGCGGGAGATCTTCTCGGAGGAGCACGAGGCGTACCGCACGACCGCGCGCCGCTTCTTCCAGCGCGAGGTCGAGCCGAACATCCGCGACTGGATGAAGGCCGGATTCTTCCCGGCCGAGCTCTTCCGCCAGGCCGGCGAGGCCGGGCTGCTCTGCGCCGGCATCCCCGAGGAATATGGCGGGGGCGGCGGCGACTTCCTGCACCACGCGATCCTCTACGAGGAGCACGGCTACAGCCCGGCTGGCGCGGCGATCGAGGCCGGCGTGTGCACCGACACGGCCGCCTATGTCGTGCTGCATGGCGGCACCGAGGAGCAGAAGCGCGAGTGGCTGCCGCGGTTTGCGACCGGCGAGATCATCTCCGAGGTCGGCGTGACCGAGCCGCATTCGGGCAGCGATCCGCGCAGCATGCGCACGACCGCGCGCCGCGACGGCGACGATTACGTCATCAACGGCTCGAAGATGTGGATGACCAACGGCCCGATCATGACCATGCTGGTCGTGGCGGCGCGGACCGGCGAGGACGAGAAGGGCCGGCCCCACATCTCGATGTTCCTCGTGCCCGTCAAGGAGACCAAGGGCGTCACGGTCTCCAAGCCGACCGAGCTGATGCTCAAGAGCGCCGGCGGCGTGGCCGAGGTGTTCTTCGACAATGTCCGCGTGCCGGCCCGAAATCTCCTGGGCGGCGTCGAGGGGCGCGGCATGGCGAACGCGCTCGGCACGATCACCATCGCGCGCCTGGCCCAGTCCGCGCGCATGATGGCGTCCTGCGAGCTGGCGCTCCGCATGACCGTCGATTTCGTCAAGGAACGCAAGGCGTTCGGTCAGCGCGTCTTTGACTTCCAGAATACGCAGTTCAAGCTCGCCTCGATGAAGACGGAGATCTCGGTCGGCCGGGTCTATCTCGACCAGCTGCTGAAGCGGAACATGACCGGCAAGGTCGACGCGGTCGACGGGTCGATGGCCAAGCTCTGGATTTCCGAGCTCGAAGGCCGCGTGATGGACGAGTGCCTGCAGCTCCACGGCGGCGCCGGATTCAGCGACGAGTACCCGATCTCGAAGATGTACGTCTTCGCGCGTGTGCACCGGCTCTATCTCGGGACCTCCGAGATCCAGCGGCTGACCATCGCCCGGACGCTCTGACGCCGCATCATGCGCGCGGTCGTCTGCCGCGCCTTCGGGCCTCCTGAGGCGCTGGTCGTCGAGGATATGTCGGCGCCGGCGCCCGGTCCCGGCGAAGTGCTCGTCGATGTGGCGGCGATCGGCGTCAACTTCACCGACCTGCTCGCGATCGAAGGACGGTCGCAGCTCAAGCGCCAGATGCCGTTCGTTCCCGGCGTCGAGCTTGCCGGAACGGTCGCCTCCGTGGGCGAGGCGGTCGAGGGGCTTCGTCCCGGGCAGCGCGTCCTCGGCGCCTGCATCCACGGCGCCTATGCCAAGCAGGCGGCACTCCCGCCGGACGCGCTTTACCCGATCCCCGACGAGATGGATTTCCCGACGGCGTCTGCCTTCTTCATCGCCTCGATGACCTCGCGCTACGCGCTGGTCGAGCGGGCGCGGCTTACGGCCGGCGAGACGCTGCTGGTGCTGGGCGCCGGCAGCGGCGCCGGGGTCGCGGCGGTCGGGATCGGCAAGGCGATCGGCGCCCGCGTGGTCGGCGCCGCCTCGTCGGAGGAGAAGCTGGCGCTCGCCCGGGCGCGCGGCGCTGACGAGACCGTGCTCTACCCGCGCCAGGCGCTCGATCTCGAAGCGCAGAAGCGCTTTTGCGCCGTGTTGCGGGCGGCGGCGGGCCCGCGGGACGCGGCGCCGCTGTCGATCGGCACGCTGAGCACGCTCTCGGACAAGGGCGGTTACGACGTGATCTACGACGCGGTCGGCGGCACCTATGCCGAGCCGGCGCTCCGGGCGCTGGCCTGGGAGGGCCGCTACCTCTCCGTCGGCTTCGCGGCCGGGGTGCCGGCGCCGTCGCTCGGGCCGCTCCTCTTCAAGAACGCGCAGATTCTGGGGATTCAGCCGGCCTCCGACGAGCATCGCCTGCCCGGAAGGAGCCCGGAGACGATGCGGCAGATGCTCGACTGGTGGCGGCAGGGCTGGCTGCGGCCGGAGGTGACCGAGATCCATCCGCTGGCCGATGCCGGTAAGGCGCTGCGGCGGCTCAAGGACCGGCAGGCGAAGGGCCGGATTGTGCTTGTTACCAGTAATGGCTGGAGGTCGCGATGACGCTCAAGCATCTCTTCCAGCCGCTGCGGGTCGGCACGATGGAGATCGCCAACCGGATCATGATGCCGGGCATGGCCGCCGGCATGGTGCTTGACGATGACGGCGAGGCGGCGCCGGCGATGCTCGGCTACTACCTCGAACGCGCGCGGAACCGGCCCGGCATGATGGGGATCGGCGCCGCCGCCGTGGTGCCGTCCCGGCTCCCGCGCAGCAATCCGATCGCCCTCGACGACGACCGGCACATCCCGTCGCTGGCCGCCTTCGTCGAGGCGGTCCATCGCCACGACACGAAATTCGGCATCCAGCTTTGGGACGGCGGCAACCAGGCCGGCACGATGGAGCAGCTGTCGCCATCGGGCGTTCCGGCCAACGCCCGTGCGGCCGTCGACACCACCGGCGCCGCGCCGACCCTCAAGGTCCTCACCCTCGACGATATCCGCGAGGTCGTCGGGCATTACGCCGCGGGCGCGGTGCGCTGCGCCAAGGCCGGGTTCGATTTCGTCGAGATCCATGCCGGGCACGGCTATCTCATCAGCAATTTCCTCAGCCCCTACTTCAACCGCCGGACCGATCACTACGGCGGCAGCTTCGAGAACCGCACGCGCTTCCTGGTCGAGATCCTGCGCGAGGTGCGGGCCAGGGTCGCCGATCGCGTCGTCGTCGGCCTCAAGATTAATGGCGACGATTTCATAGGCGACGAGGGGTGGACGCTGGCCGATGCCTGCCGCCTCGCGCCGGTGCTGCAGCGGGAGGGCGCCGACTATCTTTCTGTCTCGGCCGGGGTGATGGGCGCGCCGCGGCTGACTGTCCCGCCGCTCTACGAGAAGCAGGGCTGCTTCGCCGACCTCGCCGCCGAGATCCGGAAGCACGTGACGATCCCGGTGGCCACGGTCGGGCGGATCAAGGACCCGCTGATGGCGGATGAGCTTGTCCGCGACGGGACGGCCGATATCGTCTGCATGGGCCGCGCGATGATCGCCGATCCCGAGCTCGTCGAGAAGGCACGCGGCGGGAGGATCGCCGATATCCGGCCGTGTCTGGCCGAGTGCCGCGGCTGCATCGACCAGCAGATGCGCACGATCATGCGCGGCGAGCGCATCACCTCGAGCTGCATCGTCAACCCGCGCGTGTCGCGGGAGCTGGAGTGCGCCGATATCGCGGGCGAGAAGAAGGACCGTCCGAAGCGCGTCCTCGTTGTCGGCGCCGGCTGCGCCGGGCTGGAGGCGGCGCGGCGGGCCGCCTTCTCCGGCCATCATGTGGTGCTGTGCGAGCGCAGAGGCTGGATCGGCGGCCAGCTGCGCTTCGCCGCGATGATGCCGGGCCGTGGCGAGATCGGCGACATCGTGCCGTGGTACGAGCGGCAGTTGGCACAGCTCGGCGTCGAGCTGCGGCTGAACCGGACGGCGGACCCCGCGCTGCTCAGCGACCTGCGGCCGGATGTCGTCATTGTCGCCACCGGGAGCCGGCCGGCGGTGCCGCAGGCTCTGCTGGGTCCGATCCTCGACGCGCCCGGGATCGAGATCGTCACGGCCGACGACCTGCTGGAGCAGCGAATGATCGCCGGCGACAATGTCCTCATCCTCGGCGGCGACCAGATCGGGATGGAGATCGCCGACTACCTGGCGGACGGGCGGCGGCGTGTCGCCGTCGCCGAGACGGCCGCGCATTTCGCGCCGAAGCTCGCGCTCAACGACCGTTGGTACCTGATCGGGCGGACGATCGAGAAACAGGTCAAGCGCGTAAAGAACGTCCGCGCGCTGGCGCTGCAGGCCGCAGGCGAGATCGAGCTCGTCACGACGGAAGGGCGCGAGACCCTCCCCGTGATCGACACGATCGTGCTGGCGAACGAGCGGCGGCCCGAGCGCGGCTTCGCCGAGACCGCCCGCGCGGCAGGCTGCGAGACGCACGTCATCGGCGACGCCGCCGACATGATGTCCGAGGATTCCGGGACGATCTTCGCCAACATCGCCCAGGCTTACGACGTGGCGCGGCGGCTATAGCCGCCTGACAGAAGCGTCATCCCCGCGAAGGCGGGGATCAAGTGGACTGGGTTCGGAACGCGTGGCCCTGGATTCCCGCCTTCGCGGGAATAACGACAACCCTTCGAGTATCTCCCCCTCAAAGCCCCCGCAGGATCGTCATCTTCTGCATCTCGCTGGTGCCCATCATGATCCGGTGGGAGCGGGCGCCGGTGAACATCTGCGAGATCGGGTGCTCGTGGGCGAGGCCCATCGCGCCGTGGAGCTGGACGCAGGTATCCATGATCCCGGTCTCGATCTCCGACGTCCACAGCTTGGCCATCGAGGCCGCTGCCGGAGTCAGGCGGTCGTGCAGCGCCTTCTTTATACATTTGTCGACGAAGGCGCGCGCCACCTCGATCTGGGTCTTGATGTCGACCAGCTTGAACTGCGTGTTCTGGAAGTCGAAGACGCGCTGGCCGAAGGCTTTGCGCTCCTTCACGAAGTCGAGGGTCAGCTCGAGCGCGCGCTCGCAGGACGCGACGATCCGGGCGGCGAGCGCGAGGCGCGAGACGTTGAGCGACTGGCCGCCCTGCTTCAGCCCCTGGCCTTCGATGCCGCCGAGCAGCTGGTCGGCCGGCACGCGGACATTCTCGAAGAAGATCTCGCCGAGGCTGCCGGGGCCGCGATGCATGGTCAGGATCGTCCGCCCGCGCGACACGCCGGGCAGCGTCATGTCGACGATGAACATGCTGAACCGCTTCGGCTCGTCCGGCTTGCTGGTGCGCGCGACGACCAGGCACATGTCGAGATGGGCGGCGTTGGTGATCCAGATCTTCGAGCCGTTGAGCACAAAGGCATCGCCGTCGCGCTCTGCATGGGTCCGCATGCTGCCGACATCGCTGCCGGAATGGGGTTCGCTGAAGGCGCCTTCGGCGATGACGTCGCCGGTAGCGTAGCGCGGCAGCCAATAGCGCTTCTGCGCCTCCGTGCCGGCCGTATAGATCAGGTAGGCGGTGCTGTCCGTGTCGATGCCCTCGAATCCCGAGGCGCGCTCGGAATAGCCATGCTCCTCGTAGCAGATGAAGTGATGCAGCAGGTCGCCGCCCCCGCCGCCGTATTCTTCGGGGATACCGGGGCAGAGGAGACCGGCCGCGCCGGCCTTGCGGAAGAGGTCCCGGTCGTAGGTTCCCGCCGCCGTCCAGCGCTCGACATTGGGCTCGACCTCCTTGGCGTAGAACCGCCGCACGGTCTCACGGAAGGCGTCGTGCTCCTCGGTGAACAGCCCCCGCCCGGCATGGTCGCGCGTGCTCGACACGGCAAGGCCTCCCCTTCCATCGGAACCGTCACTCGTTGTATATGCGTATGATACGCTAGGGAACGATAAAGTGGGGAGCCGCCTGCGGGCTTCCGGGGAGGATGCGTGGGAAAGGATCTGCATTACCGGAGCATCGCCGATCTCGGGTCGGCGCTGCGTCAGGGCGAGGTATCGTCGGCCGAGCTGACGTCCCATATGCTCGACCGTATCGCGCGGCTGGAGCCGCGTCTCCATGCCTATATCCACGTCTTCTCCGAGCCGGCGCTGGCGCAGGCGCGGCGGGCCGATGACGACATGCGGCGCGGGATCGACCGCGGACCGCTTCACGGCATCCCGGTCTCGGTCAAGGATCTCCTCTACACGGCGAGCGCCCCGACGACCGCCGGCTCGCGCTGTCTCGGCGAGCTGACGCCGCGCCGGGATGCGACGGTCGTGCGGCGGCTCGACGAGGCCGGCGCCGTGCTGCTCGGCAAGACGGTCACCACGGAAGGCGCGCTGTCGGAACACCGGCCGGATCGCCCGGCGCCGGTCAATCCCTGGAATGCCGAGTACTGGACCGGCGTCTCGTCGAGCGGCGCCGGCGTGGCGACGGCGGCGGGCCTCTGCCACGCCGCCATCGGCACCGATACGGGCGGCTCGATCCGCATGCCGTCTTCCGCCTGCGGGCTCTCCGGCCTCAAGCCGAGCTGGGGGCGTGTCAGCCGGCACGGGCTCTTCCCGCTCTGCGAAAGCCGCGACCATGTCGGGCCGATGGCGCGGAGCGTCGCGGACGCCGCGGCGATGCTGAAGGCGATCGCCGGTCCCGACCCCGCTGATCCGACGAGTCTGGCTGAGAAGCCGGACGACTATGTGGCCGCGCTCGACGGGTCCGTTCAGGGCCTCCGCCTCGGCATCGACCGTGAGAGCTTGGCAAAACATGCCGATCCGGTCATCGCCGCCGGCGTTGCGACGGCCGCCGAGAGCTTCGCGGCGCTGGGCGTCCAGATCGTTCCCGTCACGCTGCCCGACCCCACGCCGTACCTGGAAATCTACTTCGCCTCGACCGTGTCGGAGGTGGCGCTCGCGCACGCCCCGCATTTTGCCGAGCACAAGGACTCCTATGGGCCGGTGCTGCGCCGGCTGGTCGAGGCGGCCGCGGGCGTCTCGGGCATGGACGTAGCGCGGGTCGAGCATGCCCGGCTGCGCTATGCCGGGAACCTCGCGCGTCTGTTCCGGGAGATCGACGTCCTTCTCGTGCCGGTCCTGCCGGGACGGCCGAGCACGGTCGCCGAGATGGCGGCGATCAACGATCCGGCGAAGTTCATCCTGACCCAGGGACGCTTCACGCTTCCCTTCAACGCGACGGGCAGCCCGGCGCTGGTCATCCCGTGCGGTACGACCGCCGAAGGCATGCCGATCGCGTTCCAGCTCGTCGGCTGCCATCTGGCGGAGGCGACGCTGCTGCGGCTCGGCCACGCCTACCAGCGCGCCACCGACTGGCACGAGCGGCGGCCGCCGCTGGACTGATGCTATTTGTATGCTAGCGTACGGGACGCACGCCTGTTACGGTCCCATGATCAAGATCGGCCAGGTCGACACGGGACAGGGATGACGCCGGAAACGCTCTCCGCCTATCTCGGCAATCGCTTCGACGAGCCGGTCGAGGTCACCAGCCTCGTGCAGACCTTTCCGGGCATGTCGCGCGA
>DATGFU010000005.1:0-5292 GCA_035308865.1 Allostellaceae bacterium
CGGGGAAAGTATTGCCGCCACGAGAACGAGTCTCGGGCGAGGCTTGTGCGTCTTTTGATGTCGTCATGCGCGGGCGTGACCCGCGTATCCACGTCGTTCCGTGTCGCGGAGCCACGTGGATGGCCGGCTCCGGGGCCGGCCATGACGACAAAAGAGAGTCTCCGAAGCGGCGCCTGCAACCGATTTCGATTCCCCGGACAGCCGTGCCGCAACCGGGAGAGGGTTCATCACCGCTACATTGCCAAGCTTGGTACCGCACGATAACATTGATCACTCATTGATCTGACCGCGGGAGGGACGATGGCGGAGACGGATGGCGGTTCGGCCGTGCTCTTTCCGGCCGATCGCCTGGCTTTCGGCGGCGGCGGCAGCGCCGGCGGCGCCGTCCACCGATCGGAGAACGAGCTCTTCGACTGCGAGGTCGAAGGACGGATTCCACCCGATTTCGCCGGCACGTTCTACCGTGTCGGGCCGGATCCCCAATATCCCAAGCCTGCGGCCTACGAGCGCGACATCCCGTTCGACGGCGAGGGCCACGTATCGATGTTCCGCATCGCCGGCGGGCATGTCGACTACCGCAGCCGCTATGTCCGAACGCAGCGCTGGAAGGCGCAGCATGCGGCGCGGCGCTCGCTCTTCGGCATGTATCGCAACCCGCTGACCGACGACCCCAGCGTCAAGGGGCTGAGCCGCGGCACCGCCAACACCCAGGTGATCTTCCACCACGGACGCCTGATGGCGCTCAAGGAGGACAGCCCGCCGGTGGCCCTCGATCCGCTGACGCTGGAAACGACCGACGATCTCTACACCTTCGGCGGCGGCCTCAAGGGCGAGACCTTCACCGCGCATCCCAAGCTCGACCCGCACACCGGCGAGCTGATCGGCTTCGGTTACGAGGCGACCGGGCTCGGCAGCAATGATGTCGAGGTGTTCTCGGCCGACCGCGACGGGCGGGTCATCTGGTCGGCCTGGATCAAGGTGCCCTATGCCGGCATGGTCCACGACTTCGCGGTGACCGAGAACTTCATCGCCTTTCTGATCATTCCGCTGGTCACCGATGTCGAGGGGCTGAAATCGGGCGGCATCCATTTCATCTGGGATTCGACGCTGCCGTCCTGGCTGGGGGTGATGCGGCGCGGCGGCGACGGCAAGGATCTGCGCTGGTTCAAGGGGCCGACCTGGATGGCGACTCACGTGATGGGCGCCTGGAACGAGGGCGACCGGCTCTTCATCGACATGGACGGCGCGCCGGGCAACCAGTTCGCCTTCTTCCCGAACCGGCACGAGACCTTCAACCCGATGAACCAGCTCGGCCACATCACGCGGATGACGGTCGATCTCTCGGGCAATGCCGAGAGCTACGACAGCGAGATCCTCTATCCCGGCGTGGTCGGCGTGCTGTCGCGCCAGGACGACCGCTACCACACCATGCCCTACAGGACCGGCGTGATGACCTCCTACGGGCCGCAGGGCAGCTCGTGGCTCCTGTTCGACCACGCAAAGGGCCGGCATTGGCGCTGGTCGCCGGGGACGGACTCGCTGGTCAACGAGGCCTGCTTCGTGCCGCGCCGCGCGGGTGCCGCCGAGGGTGACGGGTACCTCGTGGGCGTGGTCCATCGCATGGCGGAACGGCGGTCGGATCTTGTGCTGCTCGACACGGATGACATCGAGGCCGGGCCGGTCGCGACGGTGAAGATGCCTTACCGGATCGTCGGCCAGGTGCATGGATTCTGGGTTTCGGCGGAACAGCTCGGGGGAGTGCGATCATGAGCGACGAACAGGTGCGGGATCTCGAGGCAAGGCTCGCGGCGCTGGCCGACCGCGTCGGCAATCTCGAAGACGCGAACGCGATCCGCAAGCTGCAGCACGCCTACGGCTACTTCATCGACAAGTGCCTCTACGACGAGACGGTCGACCTCTTCTCCGAGACCGGCGAGGTCTGGTTCATGGGCGGCGTGTTCAAGGGCAAGAAGGGCGTGCGCCGCCTTTACTGCGACCGGTTCCGCAAAAACTTCACCGGCGGCGTGAACGGGCCGGTGCACGGCTTCCTGCTCGACCACCCGCAGCTGCAGGACATCGTCGACGTGGCAGCCGACGGCAAGACCGCCAAGGCGCGCTACCGCTGCGTCATGCAGGCCGGCCGCCACGAGAGCGTCACCGCCGAGGGCCAGCTGCCGCGGCAATGGTTCGAGGGCGGGCTCTACGAGAACGACTACGTCAAGGAGGACGGGGTCTGGAAGATCAAGCGGCTGAACTACCGGCCGGTCTGGCACGGGCTCTACGACAAGGGCTGGGCCTACACGCCGGCGCAGTTCGTGCCGTTCTTCTCGGTCTGCTTCCCCGAGGATCCGAACGGCCCGGACGAGTTGACCCCAACCAAGCCGGTGCTGTGGCCCGAGATGGACGTGCTGGCCTTCCACTACAATCATCCTGTGACCGGCAAGCCGATCGTGCCGCAGACAGCGGGATGAGAGGGCGGAAGGCGAAGCGCATTCCGCCCCGTGCTCAGAACCGGTACTTGAGCTGGAACCCCCACAGCCGCGGCTCGCCGTAGAGCGCGCTCGCGTAGAGCAGGCCGGCGGTCTGGTCCGATACCGCGACCTTGTAAAGGTTGTCGGTCGCGTTGTTCACGAAGACGGCGAGATCGACAGGGCGGTTGGCGATCCCCTGCCACTCCGCCCGCAGGTTGAGCACGCCGAAGCCGGGCACCGTGTTGAAGGGCAGCGCCGGGGTGGCCGAATTGCCGAGCTGGCGGGTGCGGTAATAGAAGTCGGCGGTGAGGCTCGGATCGCCCCAGCCCTCGGCGACGGGTACGTGCCAGACCACCGTGGCACCGTAGGTCGAGCGTGAGATATCGGCGATGTCGACGCCGGAGAGGTTCACCGGACCGGTCGGGCCCTGCACCTGGAAACTGTCGTAGGTGCCCTGGGTGACCGACCAGAACCCGTCGACCTCCAGGTTCGGCAGCGGCTTCGAGAACACCTCCAGCTCGCCGCCCTCGATGGTCGCGCGGTTGGCGTTGGTGATCACCGACTGCGCGGTGCCGCCTTGGACGATGATCTCCTGCGTCTGGATGTTGTTGTAGTCCTCGTGGAAGAGCGAGAGGTTGGTGCGCAGCGGCACGCCGCCCAGCCGCCAGTCGGCCTTGGTGCCGATCTCGACATTGGTCACGCGCTCCGGCGCGAAGGACTGGTCTTCCGGCAGCACGGCGTAGAAGTTGAGCCCGCCCGCCTTGTAGCCGTGCGAGCCCAGCACATAGGCCATCACGTTGTCGGTGATCTGGTCGTCGATGCCGATCGACCAGTTGGGCGCCTCGAAGCTGCGCGATCCCGTCCGCGTGCAGGTCGCCGGATCGACGCTGCCCGCCGGCGTCCCCGGCAAGGGATTGCCGAACGGATCGAGGAAGATGCAGTGCGGCGGGAAGAACGGGATCTGAAGCTGGGTGAACTCGCTGCTGACGATGCTGTCGTCGTCCCAGGTCCAGCGGTAGCCGGCGTTGAAATGGAGTCCGGCGAGCCAGCCGGGCGCGTTCGGGATGAGCGTGCCGAGCCCGTACTTGATCTGGCCGTAGATCGCGTTCGATTCGGTCTCCAGGCGGTTCGGCCCGACCGAGGATTCGGGCCCGACCCCCGTCAGCGCGTACATCAGCCCGGCGATCGGCGGCGATACCCCGCCATAGCCGAACTCCTGCGCGCTGAAGGTCGGCTCAGCATCGGTCATCGACGAATGGAACACGCCCACGAGCCAGTCGAGGCGCTGGTCGGGCGACTTGCCGACGACCTGGAATTCCTCGGTGACCTGCGAGATGAAATCGGAGTTCTGGATGTTCAGCAGCGCGATCGGGGCGCCGCTGAGGTCGAGCGCCGTCTGGTCGCTCTCGTGTCGGTAGCCGACGATGTTGCGCAGCGTGACCTCGCCGATCTCGGTCTCGCCGAGCCGCACCGTGGTCACGTCCGAGATCCCGTAGATGTCGGTATCGGCAAGCTGCGGGAACGGGATGTCGACAGTGCGGGGCCCGAGCGCGTTCGCCTCGGCCAGCGCCGCCGGCAGGTTCGCCTGCCCGGGAATCCATAGGGGCAGCAGGCCGACCGGCGTCGGCAGCACCGCTCCCGGCGTGAAGAAGCAGGCGAGGAACTGCGTCTGCGTGAAGCCGCAGCTCTGCGCGCCGACCATCTTTAGCGCGACGTTGCTCTGGTTCGACTCGTAGCCGTCGACCACAGCGTAGGTATCGACCCAGTCGGCCGGCTTCACCACGATCGAAAGGCGGGCGGATTCGTGGTCGCGGTCGTCGAGATCGGGGCCGGCGATGTTCCTGGTCGTGCCATCGCGCCGTTCGAGATCGCCGGCGAGCCGGAGCTGGATCTTGTCGCTGACGGGCAGGTTCACGACGCCGGTGTATTCCTGGTAGCCGTAATTGCCCCAGCTGCCCTCGATCCAGCCTTCGAACTGGTCGGTCGGGCGCTGCGGCCGGAAGACCACCGCACCGCCGGTTGCATTCTTGCCGAAGGCAACGCCCTGCGGCCCGCGCAGCACCTCGACATCCTCCATGTCATAGAGCGTGTCGGCGAGGCCGCGGCTCGATTGCGGCACCTCGGCGAAATAGGTGACGGTCGGCGGATCGGTGCCGAGCACGCGCGACAGGCCGCGGATGGTGAAGTTCGGCTCGGCGCTGCCGTTGGTCGCGTCGGCGTCGATCTGTAGCGACGGCGCGTGGAACTGCAGATCCTGCGTGTCCAGCACGGTGTCGCGCTCGATCGCGGCGCCCGAAAGCGTCGTCATCGGCACCGGCACGGTCTGCTGGTTCTCCACGACGCGCCGGGCGGTGACGGTGATCGATTCGATCCCCTGGAGTTCCTGTCCCTGGTCGGCCGTCGAGGTCTGCGCCTCCGCCGTCCCCACGCCGGCGGCCGCCGTACCAGCCGCAACGACGAGCGCGGCCATCCCGGACCGGGCAAGTTTCGTCGTCATGTCTCCTCCCCGCCCCTTCCGCGGCCTGGGCCACGCACCGGGAAGCACCGGCGGCGCCGTCAGCCGCGCCTTGTGAAAGACAGCATGCACGCGGATGAAGCGGGCTGCCAGAGGCTTGCGCGCCGCGGCTCGGCCGACGGGTTACGTCTCGCCGTCGCGATGGGGCGTCGCGAGCCAGGCGGCAACCAGTCCGCAGGCGGCCGCGACGGTCAGCCAGATTCCGGGGATCGCCCGGTCGGCGGTCAAGTCGATGAGCTTGGTGCTGATCCAGGGTGTGAAGCCGCCGAGCGTGGTCGCGAGGCTGTAGGCCAGCGAGAAACCCGA
>DATGFU010000006.1:0-21450 GCA_035308865.1 Allostellaceae bacterium
CTCTGTTGCTCGCTGCGCTCGCGGGAACCGCCGCTCCCGTCTGCGCGCATCTGCGTCATCTGCGGATCACCACTCAACACGCTGAAGAACCGCCGGGGATGGCGGGGATCGGTGAAGCGGCTGGGCAGCGACACATCGGATTCGACGACGCGGCGAGCCGGGGCGTAGGCGTGGACGACCAGCGGCCACGCGGTCACGATGCCGCCGTGGCTGAAGGTGCGGCCGACGCGCCACACGATCACGTCGCCGGGCCCGGGCACATCGACCTCCTGCGCCCGGTCGAGGATGAAACCGAGATAGCGCTCCTCGTCCCGGTGCAGCATCCAGCTCCGCGGGTAGGGCCGCGGATCGAACGGCGGCAGCAGGCCGAGATCGGCGAAGACGCGAACCAGCAGCATCGCGCAGTCGACGCCCACGCCCTTGAGATCGGCGCCATGATGGTAGGGCGTGCCGATCCAGGATCGGGCCTCGGCGACGACGGCGGCGCGCCCGGTGGAGGTCACGTCGAGGCCCGGCATGGGAAGACGACCGTCAGGATGAGCACCCTTCCGTCGCTGGTCGCGATCGTGGCGGAGAGCAGATAGTCGACGCCGTCGAGCGCGGTGCCGAAGAGCTGCGCCACGGCGTTGCCCGTACCGGCGGCGAACATCTGGCTGCCGTCCGGCAGCGTGGTGACCGCGCCGCGGACCGGGCTGCCGATCAGGCGCGAGGTCGGCGCCGCGTCGGTCCCGGCACGGACGGCACAGGCGACGCCGGTGACGGAGGCGATCGAGGCGCCGGCGAGATCGGCCGTGAAATCGAATGGAACCCATTCCTGCTCGCCCGGCTCGATCGGCGGGCGGAGCGTGCCGCAGCTCGCCATGTCAGATCCCTTCGTCACGATGCGGAGCCGGCCCGCGCCGGAAGCCGCGCGCTGCCGAACGGCACCGGCGGCCAGCCGCCGGCGCCCGGCCGCAGCGGCGCGATAGGTTGTGAAGACCCGCGACGGACCGGCGGCGAGCGCCGGCCGCGCCGCACCCGATACCCAGGCGGCGATCCCGCGCAACGCACTGCCCAGGAGCGAAGCGCCGCACGCCGCCAGTGCCGCGCCGGCCCAGACGCGCAGCCCGCCGAAGGCCGGCGAGACCCGCGCAGCACCAATCGCTGCACCGGAGAGTGCGCGGATTGCGTTGGCTCCCGGCACGGCGCGCGAGGCACCCGTCGAGACGCCGGCGACTGCCCGCACGGCGTTCATGGCCGGTGCGGCCCGCGCGGCCGACCGCACGGTCGCAGACGCCGTCTTGGTGCCGCCGAGAGGAAGCTCCTCGAGGAGCCCGGTAGGGTAGAGCATGGACCATCGCCTCAGATCCTGAGCAGGCTCCAGTCGAAGCTGCGGCCGGTGCCATTGAGCTGCTTCAACGTCGCCTTGCAGCCGGCGTCGGCGGCGAGCGGCGGGCTCTGCACGATGCCGTTGATCACCGGCCCCGAGATCGCCGCCTTCCAGCACTGCACCGTGTTCGAGTTGAGCTTGTCGTAGACGCGCAGCTCGACCGTCTCGCCGTTGGCGAGGTTCGAGACGTTCACCCGCAGCACGTAGGTGCCGTTGGTGGTCGGATTGTCGAGCGTCTGCTCGGTCCCGACCGAAGCCGTCTGCGTGCCGGAATTGTCGACGGTCCAGGTCATGTCAGGTGATTCCTATGAGAATGAGGC
Organism: Allostellaceae bacterium; assembly: GCA_035308865.1. GTDB lineage: Bacteria > Pseudomonadota > Alphaproteobacteria > ATCC43930 > CGMCC-115725 > DATGFU01. The sequence continues at coordinate 1,690 of DATGFU010000006.1, forward strand.
CCGGCTTGCGGGCGGCGGCACTGGTCGCGCCGCATTGGCAGCGGGCCGCCAGCCGCGTCCCGGCCGGGATCTTCCGCCAGAAGATGTGGTTCGGCCCGCTCAAGGCGTTGGTCGTGTTGCCGTAGGCATCAGCGAGCGAAAGGTTCGGCAGGATCACGACCTCGCTGCCCGAGGCGCCGACGCCGACATCGACAAGGAATTCCGACGCGGAAGCCTGCGCCGTGAAGCCGGCGTTGCTCCAGCAGATGAAGAACCCCTCGATGTCGTAGGCGGTCGACGATGCGAGCTGCGTCCAGCTCCCCTTGGTGTTCGCGGTGCCGCCGGCATCGATCGACTGGCCGGTGATGCCGCTGGTGATCCCGTAGGCGGTCAGCAGCGCATAGCCGCCCGGCTCGCCCCAGCTCCCGTCCGCCAGGGTGAGGCTGACGGAGACCGCGGTGCCCGAGCTGCCGCTCGACGCGGCCTGGGCGGAAATCCGCGTCCCGGCCGGGACGGCGAGCGGACAGAAATAGGTGGTGGACTGCGCGCTCGTCGTGCCGAAGCCGCCCATCACCAGAAGCGGCGGCGTGATCGCGATCTCGCTGCCCGAAGCGCCGATGCCGATCTGGACACCGGAACAGTAGTTCGTCCCGGCGCTCGGATTGTTCCCCAGCAGCGTGACGAAGAACCCGATCGCATCCACGGCCGTCGAGGAGATGAGTTGGGTCCAGGAGCCGAACACACCGCCGCCGGCCGAGCCGGGCGCGACCTGCGTCCCGGTCGACGTGCCGGTCGCGGCACCTACATTGCTGTAGACGGCGCCGCCGCCGGCCGAGGGGAAGCCACCCGGCATGTCAGGCCAGCTTGATGCTCAGCGCGCCCACATTGATCTGCGGGGTGTCGCCGTTGTTGATCGTGAGGGTCGCGACCTTCCTGACCGTGCCGCCGCCGCTCGCACTTACCGTGACGCCCGTCAGCGTGAACGTGTCGGTCGCGGCCGTGGCCACCGTATAGACGGTATTGATTGCCACCCCGCCCGGCAGCGCCGTGCCGCTGTACTCCGAGGCCAGCACTACGGAATCGCCGGGGCTGAACCCATGGCCGGGGCTGGTGAAGGTACCCGAGGTGGCGGCCGTGAAGGCGAGCTCGGAGAACGCGCCGAGATAGCCCCAGACCAGCATGTTGCCGGCGGTGGCGGCGTCCATCAGCGCGAAGGCAGTGATCGCCGACCAGTTCGCCGTCGCCTGGGCGAAGGCGAGCGCGTTCGCGTTGGAGATGGCGCTCGGGTCCGATCCGGACGCGGCATTCCAATCCGCTGCCGCCGTCACCTTCCGTGCGTAGCCGGAGCCCGACATCTCGGTGCCGGCGGCCCCGTCTGACGGCGCGGCCGTGAAGAGCGCCACATAGGCCGTCGGCATGGCGAATGCCGCCTTGCCGACGACGTGACCGAGGATCGCCTTGGCGGCGTAATCGGTGAAGGAACCGGCCATGGTCAGGCTTCTCCTGGTGTTGCGGGGGTTATCCGCAGATGACGCAGATATACGCAGATGGAAGACGCGGCTCCCGCGAGCGCAGCGAGCAGCAAAGGTGCTGCGGTGTATGCCGCAATGCTTGTCGCTTCGTGCCGATCATCTGCGTACATCTGCGTCATCTGCGGATCAGATCGCCGTCGTGGGTGGCGGGACGTAGGGGAAGGCGGGGAAGTTCGCGACGTTCGAGAACTTCCAGCAGCCGTGGAGCGGCGTGTCGGCGGTCGTGACGGTGCCGCCCACGGTCCGGTCGCAGCCAGCGTAGATCGTGAATGCGTCGCCGGGCGCGGGCAGCTCCGGCAGCGGCGCCCGCAGGGTGAAGCCGCCCGTCCAGGACGTGTTGACGGCGAAGCTGTCCCCCGCGAGCACGCCCGAGGTGAAAGTGACCGTGCCCTGGTCGAACCAGTTCGCGGGCGCCGCGTTGGTCCAGTCGACCTGCAGCAGATCGGCGCTGGCGACCGTGCCGCTCCAGGTGAAAGGCGTGCCGTCCGAGGCCGTGCCCGATCGGGCGACGCCGCAGCCGAAGCCGTAGAGCGTGTACCAGCACGAGGCCTGGTAGATGTTCCGCGGCATGTCGGCATCGAGCCAGACGAGCGGCGTCTTGATCTTGAGCTGGGCTTGCGCGCGCCCGATCTTCTCGAGCGTCGAGAAGTACCCGTAGAACAGCAGCACCGTACCGATCGCCGGCGCGCCCCATGCCGGCAGGAAGGCGCGGAACCGGGCCAGCGTGGCGCCGTCGAAGAGCCCGTTCATCAGGGCCTGCGGCCAGCTCTGGCCTTCGATCGTCTCGGGCGGTCCGCTCCAGGCGAGCATGCCCTCGGGCCCGCTTGCAGGCACGATCGTGCCCGGCTTGTAGCTGATCGTGACGTCCTGCTCGTCGACGTCGAGCCCGACCGCGACCTTGTACCTGACCCCGGCGATGCGGACCTGGCTGGCGAGGAAGGTGGTCGCGGTGCGTCCGGTGCCGTCGCCCAGCACCATCGATCCCGGCACGCCGAGGCCCAGGATCCCCGACCCGTCATCGGCATCCGAGTAGACGACGACCGGCACGTCGGCATTGGTGAAGTAGAAGACGCGCCCGTCGGCCAGCGTGATGACATAGCAGTCCGGCGCGATGATCTGCGACGGCCGCTGTGCCAGGTACTCGGCGAGCCTTGCGGACATCGGCTTCATGGGGTGTTGATCCGCAGCTGACGCAGATGCGCGCAGATAGCGGGGTCCGTCATTGCGAGCGGAGCAAAGCAATCCAGGGCGACGGTCTCGAACCCTTGGATCGCCGCGTCGCTGCGCTCCTCGCGATGACAAGGAATCTGCGTCATCTGCGGATACCCCGACATCACGGCTCCTTCACGCTGGTGAACTTGAGGGATTTCAGGGACCACAGCTGGTCCATGAAGTTCTCCAGCTCGGCGCTGTCCTCGTCGAAGCGGCAGAGGAAGTAGAAGCTGTAATCGGCGGTGACCTGGACGCCGGCGGGCGGCGGGGTGGTGAGGGCGAGCGTGTTGGGCAGCGTCACCGACCAGGTGCCGGCCGCCGGCGGCGTGCCGTCCAGGTAGACGTTGATGCCGGTGAGGTCGACCTGCCCGGCCGGCTCGCTGAGATCGGCGCCCAGCGGGTGCAGGAAGGTGAAGCTCGCCGTGGCGCCGTCGCCGGTGGCGAGCAGCTGGCCCGTCGCCTGGAAATCGGTCGGGTCCTGGAACAGGAACCGCCCGAACTGGCCCCGCGCGGCGAGGAAGAACTGCAGAAGCGTCTGGTACTCGGCGAGACCGGGTGCGGCGCGCAGCACCTCGAAGGTCAGCTCGAAGCCCCAGAGCGGGTAGGCGTAGAGCGCCAGCGCCACCTCGCGCCCCGAGACATGCTTCGCGACACGGGTCGAGAAGACCGGGTGCTTCTGCAGCGAGTAGGCCCAGGGCAGCGACGCCAGCGGGAAGATCGGCAGGCTCACGCGAGCGCCTTCCGCGCCGCGTTGCGGTGCATGTTCCGGAGAATGCCCAGCATGTGCCCGGCCGAGCGGGTGAGCATCCGCTCGAACTCGCCCTTGGAGATGCCGGGCGCGCCGCCGTGGAACGTCACCGGCATCGAGATCGAGGGCGCGAAATCGCCGCTGTCGCCGCCAACGGCCACCGTCGCGGCCGCCGAAGGCATCGCGCGCAAGCCCCATTGCCCGGCCGGGACGATGGTGCCGCCGGAATCGGGGACGAAGAGCTCCGGCCCGCGCTCGCCGACGATCGATGGCACGCCGACCGGGGGCCGGCCGCCGCCGGCGAAGGGCAGGATGTCGCCGAGGAGCCCGACGCCGCCGGCCGCATCGCCGGCGCTGCCCGCGCTCAGCGACGCCGCGGCGGCGCTCAACGAGGCGGCGGCGGTGTTGAGCGACGCGCCGGCAGTATCCAGCGTGGCGCCGGCGGTGTTGAGCGATGCCCCGGCCGTGTCGAGCGCGGCGCCTGCCCCGGCCGTGCCGGCGGCCCCGGCGGCGCCCGATGCCTGACCGCCGATGCCGAGCCAGCTGGCGGCGTCGCCGAGGCCGATCTTGCCCAAAAGCCCGGACAGGAGCGAGCCGGGCGAGTTGCCGGAAATGTTCAGCGCCTGCTCGAGATGGCCGGCCAGCGCCTTGCCGATATCGTTGAAGATGTCGCCGAGCATGCCGTCGGTGATCCGGCGCAGGGCGGCGGTGATGCCGTGCTTCTTGCCCTCGATCGCCGCCATGACGACCTCGGAGAAGTCGCGGCCGATCGCCGCGTTCGCCCGGCGCCATTCGGCCGCCACCTGCTCGGCGGCGCGCGCGTTGATCTCGGCGATCCGGTCGGCCGATTCCTGGACGACCGCGGCCATCCGGCGGGCCAGCTCCTGCTGGTGCTGCGAACCTTCCTCGGCGCCGCGATATTCCGCGGCGAGGATCCTGAGCTCGGCGTCCTCGTGCACCTGCACGATCTGCGTCGCCGCGGCGCGCGCCGCCTCGACCGAGAGCTCGCCGAGCGCGCGCTGCTTCTCGACCCGGGCCAGTTCCCCCGCCTCGTCCTTGCGAAGCGCCGCCAGCTTCGTCGCCGCGGCCCGGGCTGCGGCCGCCTCGTCCTGCGCCGTCTCGGCATCGCGGGCAGCGCGCAGACGGCGGAGAGCGGCGATCTCCTGCGCGCTGCCGGAGCCGAAAGCCTGGGTGGTAAAGGCGACCTCGCGCTCGGCCGCCACGACGCGCGCTTCGCTGCCGCGCGCGGCCTCGTCGGTCAGCATCCGAAGCGCATGAATCTGCGCTTCGACTGCGCGCATAGCATTTGCCGCGCCGGGCTTGGCCATGGCGTCGCGCACTTGGCCGACCGCGGCGGCGGCGCGCTGGGCGGCCGCCTCCAGATCGGCGGTGTCGCCGCGGAAGCCGACGGTGACGGTCTGGTCGGCCATCAGAACACCCCCGCTCTGCCGGAAGGCGCCAGGCTGCCGACGAGATCGCCGAATCCGCCTTTTGGCGCCGGTGTGCGGCCAAGCCCCAGCCAGGCAGCGGCCAGGTGGCGCAGCGGCGGCGCGGCGGCGAAGGTGCGGCGGATGGCGTAAAGACGCGGCAAGGTCATCCTCTCCATGAGGTCATCCCACTCGGCGGCGGAGGCGATGCCGTCGCAGATCAGCTCGGCGACGAGCCGGCCGACGTCGCCGTCGAACCGCTCGCCGCCCCCGCTTCCCCCGGCTGAGCTTCCCCCGCCGGTACGAGCCCCCATGCCGCGAAGGCCGCGGGGATGGCGTCGAGCAGCGGGGCCACCTCCGGCAGTACCAGCCGCTCCTTGACCGCCTCCTCCAGCAGATCCGGCCGACCGGAAGCCGCCGCGACGATGCGGAGCGCGGCGCCGACCCGGTCGAACACCGTCGCCGCTGCGCCCAGCGCCTCGATGGCCGGCCAGGCGCGCTCGAGGCCGGCGAAGTTCAGCACGGCCGGCAGCGCGATCGCCTCGCCGCCGATGGTCACGGTGACGGGCGCGGTCACTGCGAGAAGCTCACTTGGCCGACATTGCCGGCGGCGTTGGCGCCGACGACGAAGTCGAGCTCGCTGATCGTCCAGTCGTCGAGCTTGGAGGGCATCGAGAGCTTGGCGGCTGCGCAGCTGTAGTACTGCAGCGTCGCCTGCAGCCCGTTATAGGACTGGCTGAAGACGACGGAGAATTTCGGCGCCACGCCCATGCGCGGGTTGGCCATGGCCAGCGTCCAGCCGGTGGTGGCGGAATAGACGTAGCTGATCGCCAGCTGCGCCCCGGCATCGCCAGCCGCGAAAGTGTAGACGCCGGCGGCGACCGAATACTTGCCGGTCGCCTCCGAGCCGGAAGCCACCTGGGTCAGCGGCAGGCCGGTGGCGGCGTAGATGACCCCCTGGTCGCCCAGGAAATGCGCCGAGTTCGCGACGGTCACCGTGTAGGCCGAGCTCGACGGCACGGTCTGGAGCTCGTTCTCGGCCACCAGGATCTGCCCGGCGGCGAGCGACCCGCCGAAATAGATGGCGTTGAACAGCGGCCCCGAGATCACCGCCAGCTTGGCCTTGATCTCGATCTTGGCCTTGCCGCGCCCGAACTCGATCGGATAGGAGCCGGTGCCATAGATTTCCTTCAGATCGAAGGAATGGTCGATCTGGCAGTCCTGGAGCGCCCCGAAGCGGAGCGGCGAGCCGCCCGCGGGCGTGCCCCAGAGCGAGCCCGATCCGATCGCGTATTGCATCACTTGCCTCCTCTGGCATCTGTCGCGGCAAGTGCCGCCTTGATCGTGCCGATCGCCGCCTGGACCGCGTTCCAGCAGGACGTGTCGCGGCTGTAGGCGGAGTTGCGGACATGCTCCGCGACCCACCGGTCGAGCGCGTCGGCCGCCGAGACCGGCGCCGGCTGGTGCAGCGTCAAATCGAGCCGGGCACCGTCGGCCAGCGCGATTTCCTGGGTCGTTCCGTCGCTCATCTCGCCCTCACGGCAGCAGCAGGTGGACGGGCAGCAGCGCCGCGGCGCGCTGGCCCTTGGGCGCCTCGTAGACGGCGATCGTCCCCTCGATGAAGCAGTGCTCGACCGCGCCGCCCAGCGTCTGAACGGCGGCGTAGACCGGCGGCGCCAGCACCGCCTCGACCGCGTCGATCAAGCCGTTGAGCTGGATCCCGGCCGCGGTGCCCGGATCGGGATTGGCGGCGTAGAGATAGATGTCGGCGGTGAGCGTCCGCTTCGGCGGCAGGCCGTGCCGCGCGACCACCTTCTGATCGCCGACGGTCATGAACAGGGCCGGCAGCTCGGCCGCGTTGAGGTCGTTGAGGCTGCGCAGCCGGCGATCGGCGACGACGACCGTGCCGTCGACGCGCAGCGCCTCGAGCACGGCGAAGAGCGCCGCATAGGCGGTCTCGCGGATCATGCCGCGACCGCCGCGGCGAGCCGCGCTGCGATCGCCGCCGCGCGATCGGCGAAAGCGCCGGTGAGGAACGGATGCGGCCGCGTGCCGGGATGGTCGACCCGCTTCGCGAAGACTTCCCGGCCGTGGGCGAAGAAGCGGAGCGCCCGGGCGGACCGCGCCTCGATGACATGCGGCCGCGTGCCGGCTTCGAGGAAGCGCGCGGCGGGATCGTCGCTGCCGATCGTGGCAGTGACTGTGTCGCCAGCGTCGTCCACCGTGACCCGGATCGAGGCGGCGAGCGGTCCCGGCGGCAGGGCGCCGACAGCCTCGGCGGCCAGGGCGTCCGCCTCGTCCCGCACCGCGTCAGCGAGGCGGCGATGGGCGTCGGGCCCAACTTGCCTCAGGGATGTGACGGCCTCGTCCATGCCGCGCTCGCTGATGGAAATCATGCCGGCACCACATGCCGATAGGGCTGCAGCAGCGCCGCCACACGGAGCGGCATGTCCTTGACCAGGAAAGAAGTCGTCTGGCCGCCGAGCGACTCGGAGGTCATGCCGATGCGGTCCTTCTCGCGATAGGCATGGGCGGCCCATTCGAGCACCGCCTGCGTCACGTCGGGCGGCACCGTCGCGTAGCCGGCGGTATAGGCCAGCTCGACATTCGCGAGGCCGCGGGTGAAGCGCCAGCCGATCAGCGTCACCGCCGTTTCCGACCAGAGATAGCCGCGCTCCGGCGCGCCGGGGCTCGGCGGGATGGCAACCCCGTCGATCGTCACGCCCGACACGGCGGTCACCGGTGTGTTGGCGAAGGCGAGTCGCCGGCCGCCGGTGCCGTCGCGCGTCTCGGTCCACTCCAGGCTGGCGAAGCTGCGCGCGCACCAGGCCTGGGCCGCCGATCCCACGGCGCCCACGAGCCGCTCCAGGAGCGCCTCGTCGGGATTGCCGGCGGGCAGGCCGAGCCAGGCTTCGAGATCGGCGAGGCCGGCGAGGTCGGACATCAGCCGCCCTTGCGCGGCCGGGCCGCTTCGAGCTGCGTCAGCCGGGCTTCGAGGGCGGCGACCCGCGTCTCGATCTCGTCGATCCGGCCCGGGACCAGATCCGGCGCCGCGGGCGCCTCGGCCACCGGCTTGTCGTGCCGGCAGCCATGGGCCATGGCCTCGGCAACGTGGTCGTCGCCGACCTCGACCGTGCCGTCCGCAGCCACCACGTAGTCGTCGTCGCCGATCCCCAGCGAGCGCAGGCCCGCGGGCGCGTAAAGTAGGGGCATGACTTTCTCCTTCAGACTGCCGGCGTCATTGCGAGCCGCAGGCGAAGCAATCCAGGGGTTCGAGACCGTGGCTCTGGATTGCTTCGCTCCGCTCGCAATGACGGAGCACTAGCCGTTGCCGATATTGGTGATGACGCCGAAGGCGGGCGGGAAGTAGTTCTGCAGCACGCCGTCGCAATAGACGCCGAACTCGTACTTGCGGGTCCGCGGCGGCCACATGGTCGAGTTGTAGTCGCGCCGCAGCCGCTTCACGAGGATGTCGGTCACGTTCGACAGCGGATAGGGCAGCGTCTCGGAGTCGAAGAGGATCGTGCCCGGCGGCATGTTGGGATGCAGCCGGACCGCGATCGACTTGGCGCCGTTCATCGCGAACTTGTTGAGATACGCGGTGACCAGGTCGCCGCCTTTGATGTTGCCCTGCTCGACATTGATGATGAAGCGCTGGGCGGCGTTGGCGGAGCCCTGCAGCACCTTCTTGGTGATGTTGCGCTGCTCCTGCGAGCTGACCCAGATATTGTCGGGCGAGAGCCGGTAATTGTCCCAGAAACCCTGCAGCGCGGCGTCGATCTCGACCACGCCGCCGACGCCGTCGGCGGTGAGCGGCGTGCCGGTGCCGGCCGTGCCGGTCGGCTGCACCGCGACATAGGAGCCGAGCCCGCTCAGCGCCTGCGTCATGATCCCGTCATAGACCAGGCTGTTGGTCGAGTTGTCGGCGGTCAGCGCCGAGGCGAGCTGCGTGCCGGCGGCGGCGCCGGTGATGACCACGCTGTTGATCGTGGTGATGGCGCCGAGCGTCTCGGACCCCGCCGCACCCCAGAACCAGGCATAGCCGAAGGCGCCGTTGGTCGCGGCGGTCGTCGCCGAGATCGAATGCGTTGCGTTGCCGTCGTTCGCTGTCGTCACGGTGCGGTTCGTCGAGGGCCGGCCCGAGCCGCCGCCATAGGTGTCGCTGGTGCCGTCGACATTGCTCCGCGTGATCGAGCCCGGCACGCCGCCGGCCACGGTCGCGGCGCGCAGGCCCTGCAGCGACAGCGGCACCACGATCACCGAGTAGGTCGTGGCGGCGGCGAGCGTGCCGCCGGTGCCGATATCGGCCACGGTCGGGCGGTTGCCGGTGCCCAGTGCCAGGGAACGGTTGCCGCCGAGATCGAGGAACTCCTCGGCGATCATCAGCGCCCATAGCAGGTTCGTCTGCGCCCGAGCATTGAGGTCCATGAAGCCGGAGGCCGAGAGATAGGCGGCCCAGGTAACGTAGTCCTCCAGCCCGTACTCGCGGAAGATGGCGTTGTAGTCGGCGGTGGCGGTGACGATCGCGCCGCCGCGGTTGCCGTCGGACACGCCGGGCTCGACCAGGCTGGTGTTGATGCCGGTGATCGCCTTCCAGTTCGCCTGGACGCCGCCCTCGGCGAGCATCCGCGGGATGCGGTTGCGCAGCGGCGTCAGCACCGGGAAGAGCGACTTCGCCGGCGCCTCCAGCGGCCAGCTCTGGATGCCGGTCGGGAAAGAGCCCGGCGCGGTCCAGCCCGCCTTGGCGAGCAGCTCGTCGTCCTGGGACAGGGTCGTCCGCATGAGGCCGATCGTCTCCGACGTGATCCTGGCGACTTCGCTCATCACTGATTGCCTTTCGGGTTGGTCGTTTGGGGTGCTCGATCGCGGTCGCCCCCTCCCCCTGCCCCCTCCCGCAAGGGGAGGGGGAATGCCGCCGCTTCGTTCCTCCTCCCCTTGCGGGAGGAGGACAGGAGGAGGGGTTGCGCCGGCCGGTCAGACATCCGAGTGGTTCCGGGCCGCCGGCTGCGGCGTGACCAGCGCGAGGCGGGTCAGGGCGGTGGCGCGGGCGAGCTGTTGGGATTGCGTGGCGGCGGGCAGGCTCTCGGCCTTGGCCAGCGCCTCGCCGGTAGTGTCGCGAGCGCCGCCGCGCTCGATCGAGTAGAGGACGGGACCGCCCGGAAGCGGCTGGCGCTCGAGCTCGGCGAGGCGGGTGCGCAGCCCGTCGGCGATGCCGGCCGCCTTGGCCAGATCCTCGCGGGCGGAGGCGAGTTCGAAGGCGAGCCGGGCGAGATCGCCCATGCCGGAAGCCTTCGCCATGCCGCAGGAGGCGCCGAGCGCGCAGGCGCGGTCGTGGATGCGCTGGGCCACCGCCTGGTCGCCGGTCCGCGCGTGGTCGCGGGCGAGATCGCCGAGATCGGCCTCGTCGGCGGGATCGGCCGCGCCAGCCCAGCCCTTGGGCAGCGCCTCCTCGGCACCGATCGCGCGGGCGCGGCGGATGATGTGGGACTTGACGGCGGCGCTGGAGCCGGCGCGGCCCCAGTCATGCACCGCATCCTCGACATCGCCGCGCGACTCGATCGGGAAGCTGCCGTCCGGCATGGCATGGCCGATCGCGGCGAGCTTGCGCCGCTCGGCGGCGGAGAAGTCGCGCTTGGCGAGCGGCAGGTCGGCGGCGGTCTCGAAGAGGCCGAGCCGGTCGGCCGGCAGCGCCAGCACGATCCCGCGATAGGCGCGGCGCGACCCGGCGCCCGAGAGCGCCTTCGCCAGCGCCTCGTCAGAGGGTTCGGTCGCCGCGAAGCCCCGTACGACCTCCGCCCCATCCGCCTTCACCAGCGTGAAGGTCGCCGAGGGAATGCACGGCAGGTCGACGAGCGAAATCTCGGAGGGAAAGGCGGTGTAGCGGGTGCGCGTGGCGTCAAGGAAGCGCTTACGCCCGCCCGGCGAGAAGCCGGTATAGACGCCGGCTTCGATCTTCTGCCACTCCTCGTCGTCGACGATATGCGCGCAGAACTCGATGGCGCGGGACTTGTCGTCGAAGCTCAGCCCGGTGAGGATGCCCGCCGCCTTGAGCTGGTGCATCGCCCGGACGTTGCCGAGCGAGCGGCCGCCCGAGGCCTTGGCGAGATCGTTCGACCAGCGCTCGATCTCGGGCTTTGACGAGGTGTAATCGAAGATCTCGCCGGCCCGGTCGGGCGTCTCGTCGATGCGCCCGTAGACCAGCCGCTGAACCGAATCGGCCTTGCGCAGAGGGATGAACATGAGGGCTCCGTCGCGGTGACGGAGCGGATAATGGGGGAGGAAGCGGGGTCGGATTCAGGCGGACAGATGACCGCCCCAAAACGGGGGAAATTACTCAGCGGTCTGCGACGTCACTCCCACTCAGCAACAGCGGCGACTACTGGGTTTGAGTCCAGAAAGTAACTCCCATTCGCCCCTGCCGACGCGCCTCGGCGAAGCCCCTCAGCGCGGTATTTCGGCTTGCGCGGGCAGCCCTTTGTCGTGGCGCACCCAAAGACTGACGAATCGTTCCGAAAGGGCACGTCGCTCGAGCCAGTAAGAACGGGCAGCTTGAATATCGATCACCTGCCACGCCACAGACCCCCGTGTCGAAATCGCTGTAGGCACGATGTGCGCCCGCTCCGAATCACCCTTCACGTAAGAGTACCTGTCGAACTCGCCTTCGCTGGCAGTTTCTCGTGCCAAAATCAGTGGCTCCGACAATCTATTATCCGCAGCGATTTGGTATTTTTCGAGCGGAATACGAAGCATCCTGAGATCGTGATTCAATTTCTCAAAATCATTCCCTCGGCTAAGTCGATCATTTCGCTTAACTAGTTTCCGTTCATCAAATGCCCTAACAATCTCGTAAACAGTGCCGATCCAAAGCTCCGATAACATCACTTGATAATGGCCTCCAAACATCGAGACCTCGTGATTTTCTTCAGATAGCATCGGGAAATCGTCCTCCATGCATCGGAGTACCAAATCCAACTCGCCCGCCCTCTGGATCGATACCAAAAGCAGCGAGTTCGGTAATAGGCCGCCAACCTCGTATGAAATTCTGACCCAGTTTTCGTGGAGTTCTGGAAATCGGGTGGCCGCGAGCCTGAAGGCCCCTACAACGAACTGACTCACAGACACGGCGGGTCTCGTTAATATGGTCGTCAACTATAGCAAGAGCCAACGGATAGACTCATCAGAATCGCGTCAGTGTGCCCCCATCCCCTTCTCCGCCAGTTCCCGCCGCGCCTTCTCGGTCTTGGTCAGGTGCGCCAGCCCCATGCCGCGCAGCACGTGGGGCGCCTTGGTGAACTGGATGTTGTCGTAGCCGACGATCTCGACGCGGTTGCCCCAGGGGTCGAGGAAATCGAGGAAGGGGCCGTCGAGGAGCGCCACGCCGGCGGCTTCGAGGGCGCGGCGGGCGGCCTCCTTGTCGTCGACCACCAGGCCGAAATGGCGGCCGTCATCGGCCGGCTGGCGGCGCCCCTTCTGGAGCGCGATGAACTGGTCACCGAGATCGATGAAGGCCACGTCCTCGCTGCGGCTGCGCAGCTCGAACGCGAAGAGCCGGCCGTAGAACTCGAGCGCCGCGTCGATGTCGCCCACTTCGAGCGCGATGTGGTTGAAGCCGACCAGGCGCGGCCTCGCGGGTTGAGTCATCGGACCCTCCTCTTGCCGGTCCGACTCTTACCTGGGCAGGGTGCGCCTCCCGCGCAATTGCGGCAGTGCCGAAGCGACGGTGCGCCGCGCTTGAAACGGCCGATGCCACGTGTCATCTTCTGAGCGACACCCGTCGGACAAATTCCATGGCCCTCGCGGAACCCACCCTTGACGACATCGAACTCGGCCGAACGGTTGCGCTGCTGGGCGGTCGGAGCACGCTGCGCCGGCCCGTCCGCAGCCGGCTGGAGGCGCATGACCTGCTCCGGGAGGGGCTACCGGGCCATGCGCTGAAGCATCTGGTGAATTCCATCGGCATTCTGCGGGCGGCGCGCCATGACAGCCTGGAAAAGGCCGTCGGCATCAGCCTGAGGACTTATCAGCGCCGCAAGGAGGCGCCCGACCGGAAGCTCAGCCCCGAGCAGAGCGGCCGTGCCTGGAAGTTTGCCGAGATCCTCGGCCGGGTGATCGCGCTGCTGGGCTCCCAGGCCGAGGCCGAGGACTGGCTGGAGCGGCCGGCGATGGCGCTGGACCAGCGCCGGCCGATCGACCTGCTGTCGACGCCGGCGGGCGTCGAATCCGTCGAAGACCACCTGACGCGGCTGGAATACGGCGTCTACGCGTGACGCCGCTGCCGCCGCCCCTCGGGTCCGGCGCGCTCGTCTTCTGGAGGCTGGACCAGGCGAAGTTCGCGGCCCTGTGGGATGGCGGCGAGGGCAGCTATCGCGTCGGCGGGCGCTGGAGTCCGCGCGGGGTCCGCGCCGTCTATGCGGCGCTCGATCCCGCCACGGCAATCCTGGAGGTTGCGGTCCACAAGAGCTTCAGGGCGCTCGACACCGTGCCCCATGTGCTGACCTCGGCGCGGATCGCCGATGCCGGCCACGTGCATGTCGTCGAGCCGTGGCAGGTGCCGAACCCGAACTGGCTGAGGCCCGGCGCCGTCAGCGCCGGCCAGCAGGGTTTCGGCGACGCCTTGCTGAAGGCGCATGCTTTCGTCCTGATTCCGAGCGTGGTGTCGATCCACAGCTGGAACCTGATCTTCGATCCGCAGGCGGCCGCTGGCCTTTACGATTCGGTGACGCAGGAGCCCTTCGCCCTCGATCCGCGGCTGCATCCGGCGGCATGAGCCGGGAAATCGAGGCGGTCCGCCCGCCCCTACCACCGCCCGCCCCAACCGCCCCAGCGGCGCCTCCACCCGCCCCATCCGCGCCCGCCGCTCACGAGCCGGATGATCAGCAGCAGAACCACCGCGCCGATCGTGGCGTTGATGATGCCGGCGATCATCCCGTAGCCGATGATGATCCCCAGCCGCGGCAGCAGGAACCCGCCGATGATGGCGCCCAGGATGCCGACGAGCACGTCGCCGACGATGCCGAGCCCGGCGCCGCGCACGAGATGGCTCGCCAGCCAGCCGGCGATGAAGCCGACCACAAGCATGGTGAGCAGACCCTCGCCTGCCATGTCCGTCTCCCCGAAACCTGACGTTCCAGAAGAGAACCTCCGAGGGCCGGGCGCGGTTCCCGATGGTGCGTCCGCCCGCTACGGGAGGCGATTGGCAGCCGCATCATATGTTGATATCAATCTATGAAGCGGAAACGAAGGTGTTCCATGCCCCGGATCCGGAAGATCACGCCCTGCCTATGGTTCGACAGCCAGGCCGAGGAGGCCGCAAGGTTCTACGTCTCGCTGTTCGAGGAGTCCGGCATCGACACGATCACCTACTACGGCAGCGAGGGTTTCGAGCGGCACGGCAGGCCGGCGGGCTCCGTGCTGACCGTCGATTTCCGTCTCGGCGGCCAGCGCTACACCGCGCTCAACGGCGGCCCGCACTATGTGCTGACGCCTTCCGTGTCGCTGGTCGTGCACTGCGCCTCGCAGGACGAGATCGACCATTACTGGGACCGGCTCGGCGCGGGCGGCGATCCGGCGGCGCAGGCCTGCGGCTGGCTGAAGGACCGGTTCGGCCTGTCCTGGCAGGTCGTGCCCGAGGCTCTCCTCGCGATGATCGCGGATCCGGACGCGGCCAGAACGGGCCGCGTCATGAGCGCGCTCCTGACGATGAAGAAGCTGGATCTGGCGGCGCTGCAACGCGCCTATAATGGCGACCATTAGTGTCCGGACTTTAACGGATGGCTCCCTTAGCTTCCCAACCGTCATGCCCGGGCTCGTCCCGGGCATCCACGTCGTGCAACGGCCAAGCGGCCCGACATGGATGGCCGGAACAAGTCCGGCCATGACGACAAAGAGGCGACAACCGTTGAAGTCGCAACACTATTAAAGAGGACGCGCCACCATGTCGCTCCATGATCTCTCGACCGGCACCTTCGTGCCGATGCTGAAGACCCTGTCGCAGCTTCTCGACAAGGCGGCCGAGCAGGCCGCGGCCAGGCAGATCGATCTCGCCGCCCTGCCGGAGGCGCGGCTGGCGCCCGACATGTACCCGCTGACCAAGCAGGTGCAGATCGCCTGCGACCAGGCCAAGGACGCGACCGCCCGCCTGACCGGCCAGACGCCGCCGCGCTTTCCCGACGAGGAGCGCACGCTCGACGAGCTCAAGGCGCGGATCGGCCGCACCATCGACTATGTCGAGAGCGCGCCGGACTCCGCCTTCGCCGGGGCCGGCGAGCGCGCGGTCCTCTTCCCGCTGATCGAGGATCTGGTCTTCGATGCGAGCGGCTTCGAGTACCTGCGCGACTGGGCGCTGCCGAACTTCTATTTCCACATCGTCACCGCCTACGACATCCTGCGCCGCCAGGGCGTCGAGATCGGCAAGCGCGACTATCTCGGCAACGCGGCCGGCCCGCACATCCATCCGAAGGCGTGACGGGAGGGCGCCGCCCGCCCGGCACGACAACCGTCTCACAACGCGTGTACACTCCGCCCCCGTGTGACATTCGGGGGAGGATCGTCATGCCGTTGCTGCTGCCCTTTGCCCGCCGCTACATCACGCTGACCGCGGCGGTGGCGGTGGCGGTCGTCTGCCTGGCGTTGATGCCGCTCTATCCTTTCGCCGTGTGGCCGGCGCTGCTGGCGATCGCGCTGGTGGGGCTCGGCGTCCACGACCTGCTGCAGACGCGGCACAGCCTGCTGCGCAACTACCCGATCGCCGCCCATATCCGCTTCCTCCTCGAGGAGGTGCGGCCGGAGATCCGGCAGTATTTCCTCGAGAGCGACATCGACGGCATGCCGTTCGACCGCAACACGCGCTCGATCGTCTATGCCCGCGCCAAGGGCCAGCTCGACAAACGGCCCTTCGGCACCGAGCTCGACGTGACCGGCACCGCCTTCGAGTGGCTGAACCATTCGATGGCGCCGAAGCCGCCCTCGCGCGAGGATTTCCGGGTGCCGATCGGCGGGCCGGACTGCACGAAGCCCTACAGCGCCTCGGTCTACAACATCTCGGCGATGAGCTTCGGCGCGCTCAGCGCCAACGCCATCCGCGCGCTCAACACCGGCGCCAAGCGCGGCAACTTCGCCCACGACACCGGCGAGGGCAGCATCAGCGCCTATCACCGCGAGAACGGCGGCGACCTCATCTGGGAGGTCGGCAGCGGCTATTTCGGCTGCCGCAATGCCGATGGCACGTTCTCGCCCGAGCGCTTTGCGGCGCAGGCGACGCAGGATCAGGTGAAGATGGTCGAGGTGAAGCTGTCGCAAGGCGCCAAGCCGGGCCATGGCGGCGTGCTGCCCGGCGCCAAGGTTTCCGGCGAGATCGCCAAGGCCCGCGGCGTCGAGCCGGGCAAGGACTGCATCTCGCCGGCCGGGCACAGCGCGTTCTCGACGCCGGCCGGGCTGCTGGAGTTCGTCGCCAAGCTGCGCCAGCTCTCCGGCGGCAAGCCTGCCGGGTTCAAGCTCTGCGTCGGCCATCCCTGGGAGTTCCTCGGGATCTGCAAGGCCATGTTGGACACCGGCATCACGCCGGACTTCATCGTCGTCGACGGGTCGGAGGGTGGGACCGGCGCGGCGCCGATCGAGTTCCTCGACCATATCGGCATGCCGCTGCGCGACGGGCTGATGTTCGTCCACAACGCGCTGGTCGGGATCGGCATGCGCGAGCGCATCCGGCTCGGCGCGAGCGGCAAGGTCGTCTCGGCCTTCGACATCGCGCGCGCCATGGCGCTGGGCGCCGACTGGTGCAACGCGGCCCGGGGCTTCATGTTCGCGCTCGGCTGCATCCAGTCGCAGAGCTGCCACACCGACCGCTGCCCTTCGGGCGTAGCGACCCAGGATGCGGCCCGCCAGCGCGCGCTGGTCGTACCCGACAAGGCTGAGCGGGTCCGGCATTTCCACGACTCGACGATCAAGGCGCTGGCCGAAGTGATCGCCGCCGCCGGGCTCGAGCACCCGAACGAGCTGAAGCCCTGGCATTTCTGCAAGCGCCTGTCGCCCGAGCGGGTCGAGAGCTTCGACAAGCTCTACCGCTTCCTCACGCCGGGCGAGATCCTCGCCGGCACCGACGACCCGCGCTACCGCGACGCCTGGCCGATGGCGCGGGCTGACAGCTTCGCGGCGGCACGGTAGCGGATAGACCCCCACCCTCGGCCCTCCCCCGCAAGCGGGAGAGGGAGCACGATAGCCCTCTCCCGCTTGCGGAGGAGGGTTGGGTGGGGGTGCATCCACATCCTCCCTGCCCCTTCCCGCTCGCCTCGTGTTAATCTATTCCCGACATGCAGAGTGCCGAACCGGACTATCTTTCCGGCCCCTTCCGGGTCGTGCCGGGCCGCCAGGAGCTGCTCCGCGACGGCAATCCCGTTCCGCTCGGCGGCCGTGCCTTCGACGTGCTGCGCACGCTGGTCGCGCGCGCCGGAGATCTCGTCACCAAGCAGGAGCTGTTCGACGCGGTCTGGCCGGAGACCACGGTCGAGGAGAACAATCTGACGGTCGCCATCTCGGCGGTGCGGCGCGCGCTCGGCTGCGGCGTCGACGGCACCCGCTACATCGCCACGGTGACCGGCCGCGGCTACCGCTTTGTGGCGCCGGTGCAGGCCGATCGTCTGGCCGTGCCTCCGAAGCTGGCGCCGGCCGACGAGCTGCCGCCGACCAACCTGCCGGCCGCCCTGGCGGCGCTGATCGGCCGCGACGACGACGTCGCACAGGTTCAGGCGCTCATCGGTCGCGCCCGGCTGGTGACGATCACCGGCACCGGCGGGGTCGGCAAGACCCGCCTGGCGCTGGCAGTCGGCCAGGCCGAGCTGGCCCGATATCCCGACGGCGTGTGGCTGGTGGAGCTCGGCGCGCTGGGCGATCCGGAGCTGGTCATGGACGGCATCGCCGGCGCGCTCGGCCTGCCGCTGCAGCCGAACCGCCCCGCGATCCAGCAGGTCTCGGCCTGGCTGAAGCAGCGCCGGCTGATGCTGGTGCTGGACAATTGCGAGCACCTCGTGGAGTCGGTGTCGCGCACCGCCGCGACCCTGCTGTCCGGTTGCGCGGGCGTCACCATCCTCGCCACCAGCCGCGAGCCGCTGCGCGTGGCCGGCGAGCAGGCCTATCATCTGCCATCGCTGGGTGTCCCGAAGGCGAGCGAGGGGCTGACCGCCGAGGCGGCGCTGCGCCACCCGGCGGTGCAGCTCTTCGTCGAGCGGGCGGCGGCGCTCGGCTCCTACCGCTTGACCGACCCGGATGCACCGCTGGTCGCCGAGATCTGCCGGCGGCTCGACGGAATCGCGCTCGCCATCGAGTTGGCGGCGCCGCGGCTGCGCATGCTCGGCGCCGCAGCGCTATTGCGACGGCTCGACGACCGTTTCCACATCCTCACCGGCGGCAGCCGCACCGCGCTCTCGCACCACCAGACCCTGCGCGCGCTCATCGATTGGAGCTACCACCTGCTCGGCGACGACGAGCGCATGCTGATGCGCCGGCTGTCCGTCTTCGCCGGCGGCTGGACGCTCGAGGCCGCGGTCGCCGTGGCCGGCGACGGCGCGCTCGACGAGTGGCTGGTGCTCGACCTGCTCACCTCGCTGGTCGACAAATCGCTGGTCCAAGCCGAAAACACACCCGGCGGCACGCGTTACCGCTTTCTCGAATCGACGCGCCACTATGCCGCCGAGAAGCTCGCCGAGGCAGGCGACGCGACGCCGGCGCGGCGGCAGGCCGAGTTCCTGGTGCGGCTGCTGACCGCGGCCGAGCCGGAATACGAGACGGTACCGACCCGACTCTGGCTCGAGCCGCTGGCCGTCGAGATCGACAATGTCCGTGCCGCGCTCGCCTGGGCCTACGGGCCGGACGGCGACGCGGATCTCGGCACGGCGCTGGTCGCCTATTGCCGGCCGGTCTGGCTGGAAATGTCGCTCCATGCCGAGCGCCGCCGTTGGCTCGACCGCGCCGCGCGCCAACTCCACCCCGGCACGCCCGACGGCATCGCCGCGCGCATCTACGTCGCCCGCGCGCACCGCACCACCTTCGGCTTCCGCTCGGCCGCCGAGGATGCCGAGCGGGCGGTGGCCTTCGCCCGGCAGGCCGGCGAACCGATGATCCTGGCCATGGGCCTCCTCTGCCTCACCGCCACGAAGTTGAACCCGACCGGCGGGGATGCCGCCAAGCCGCTGCTCGACGAGGCGCTGGCGCTCGTCCAGCCGCTCGGCAACACCAACCTGCTCGCCGGGATCCACAGCACCCAGGCCGTCGCCGCCGTGCTGTCCGGCGACGGTGCCACCGCACGCCGCTTCTGCGAGGAAGGCATCGCCGTCGCCCGCGCCACCGGCGGCCATCGCCCGCTGCTGATCCTGCTTTCGAATCTCGCCGAGTTCTGCTTCGCGGCCGGCGACGTACCGGGCGCCATCGCCGCCGCCCGCGAGGCGATCGTCACGGCGCGCGCTACCAACACGCGGGTGACCGACTGCAACACCAGCTGCAATCTCGGCGCCTATCTCCTCATCGAGGACCGCACCGAGGAGGCGGTCGGCGTGCTGACGGCGGCGCTGCGGCTCGCCCGTTCGCTCAGCGAGGACTTCCTCGCCGGCAATGCCATCCAACACCTGGCGCTGGTTGCGGCGCGGCGGGGCCGGCTGCGCGAGGCGGCGAAGCTGATCGGCCATGTCGACGCCACCCTCGCCCGGGACGGCAACGAACGCGAGGCCACCGAACGGGCGACCGCCGAGCGGGTCCGGGCGCTGCTGGACGCCGGCCTCTCCGAAACCGACCGCTCCGCCCTCGCCATCGCCGGCGCCGCGCTGACCCGCGAGGAGGCCGGTGTGCTGGCGCTGGAAGTGGGGAAGGCTGGACC
>DATGFU010000007.1:0-2834 GCA_035308865.1 Allostellaceae bacterium
GTCGGCAAGCTCGAGATCCTGAAGCTCAGGGACGACGAGCGGGCGCGGCTCGGCGACAAGTTCTCGCTGGCCGCGTTCCATGACCGCTTCCTCGCCGGCGGGCTGGTGCCGATCAAGATCATCCGCCGCGAGATGCTGGGCAAGGACGGGCCGGTGCTATGAGGCGGCCCTCGCTCTCCGCCCTCGGGGCGTTGGCGCTGCTCGCCGCTTGCACGACCGAGCCGGGACGCGCCTATCTCGTCTTCTTCCCGACCGATGAGACAACTCTCACGCCGGATGCCCAGGGGGTGGTCCAGGACGTCGTGAAGGCGGCCAAGGAGTCGCACTCGGCGCATGTCGTCGTCCAGGGCGAGGCCGACGGCAGCACCGCCCACGACGCGGATCTCGCCTACAAACGCGGCGCGCTGGTGACCGAGGCGCTGCTTCAGGCCGGTCTCGATCCGGCACGCGTCGAGCAGCAGCCGGGGGCGCCCGGCCCGCAGGAGAAGGGCGTGATGGCGCACAAGGTTGTCGTCACGCTGACGCGGTGATGGGCGGATGCCCGTGTCGGACCTCTTCGCCTTCGCCGACCGGGTCGCCGAAGCGCGAGGCGAGCCTCCCGCGGCGTCGGCGGTGGATGCGGCCCAGCTCGACGATGCGGCGCTGATCGCTTCCTTGCCGGCCGCCGGACTGCGCGCGGCACCGCTGCTGGCCGGCGAGGCGGCCCGCCGGCGCCTCGCGGCGGCGGTGCCGGCGCTCGAACGTCTCTGCCGGCGGCTCACCGGCTTCGGCAGCGATGCGATCGTCCCGGAGCAGAGAGCGGCGCTCGACGCGCTGGCGGCGATCGGCGGCTCGGACGTGCGCGAGACGCTGGTTCGGCTGCTGGCCGCCCAGGCGTTCCAGGGACCGACTCTGGCGCATGCTCTGGCGATTGCGGCCAGGCTCGACGCGGTCCTGCCGATCGCTTCGGTCCGCTGCCTGGCCGGCCATGCGGATGCCGCGGTCCGGGCGGCGGCGTGCCGCTGCGCGCCGGCGGGCCGGGAGAGCTTCGCGCTGCTGCGCGACCGGCTCGATGACGGCGACGCGGCGGTCCGACGCGCCGCCTGCTGCGCGCTCGGCGCGATGGGCCGGGCGGAAGCCCTCCCATTGCTGCAGCTTCTGCTCAAGACCGCCCCGGATGCCGAGATCGTGGCGGCCGTGGCGCCGGTCGCGAACCGCGACTGCTTGGTTCTCCTCGGCCGGATCGCCCGGACGATGCCGGCGCTCGCCGCGGTGGCGCTTGCGGCACTCGAAGCGAACGACGATCCCGTCGCCGCGACCATCGCGGTCGATGTCAGGCGGGAATCGTCCGTCTAGCTCACCACCGGTCGGATCGGCCGCCCCGCCGCTGATGAAGCCCGCTCGGGCCATGGCGGAATGCGCTTCGCTTTTCCGCCCTACGGCGCCAGAGCGTAGGGCGGAAAAGCGAAGCGCATTCCGCCTTGTTCTTTCTACGCGTCACCCGATCCGGCGCAGGAAGACGAGCCGCGCCGCGCCGTAGACGCGCTCTTCCTCGATCACGAACCCGGCAGGCGTCTCGACCTCCTCGCGCGCCGCGACCTCCAGCACGGCGAGCGCGCCGGGAAGCAGCCAGCCGCGCCCGGCCAGCGCCGCGAGCGCGACCGTGCCAAGCCCGCTTCGATACGGCGGGTCGAGAAAGGCGACCGCGCAAGGCGAGACCGCTCTCGGCGGCGCCGTCGCGTCTGCCGCCAGCACCTGGCACCGCTCCCCCTCGCCCAACCGCTTGATGTTGGCGGCAAGCGCTTGGCGCGCCGCCGGCGCGGTCTCCATGAAGACGGCCTCGGCGGCCCCGCGCGACAGCGCCTCGAGGCCGAGCGCGCCGGTGCCGGCGAAGGCGTCGAGGACGCGCTGCCCGGCGAAAGGCGAGCCCGAGGCGGCGAAACGCCCGTGCTCCAGGATATTGAACAGCGCCTGGCGCGCCCGGTCGCTGGTCGGCCGGACGTCGAACCCTTCCGGTGCGGCGATCTCGCGGCCGCGATGCCTACCGGCGACGATGCGCATGGTGGCCCTTGTCGCCGGCAGGGCCGAGGCCCAGCTGCTCGCGCAGCACCCGCCGCGGCACCTCCTCGACCGTGCCGCGCGGCAGGTGGCCCAATTGGAAGGGCCCGTAGGCGAGGCGGATGAGCCGAGTCACGGGCAGGCCCAGATGCTCGAAGACGCGCCGCACCTCGCGGTTCTTGCCCTCGGCAAGCGCCACGGTGACCCAGGCGTTGGCCCCCTGGGCCCGCTCCAGTTCCGCCCGGATCGGGCCGTAGCGCACGCCCTCGATGGCGATGCCGTTCTCCAGCGCGGCCAGCCGCACCGGATCGGGCGCCCCGTGGACGCGGACCTTGTAGCGCCGCGTCCAGCCGGTCGCCGGCAGTTCCAGCCGCCGCGCCAGCTCGCCGTCATTGGTCAGCAGCAGCAGGCCTTCGGAATTGAGGTCGAGCCGGCCCACCGAGATGACGCGGCCGAGCTCCGGCGGCAGCGCGCCGAAGATGGTGGCGCGGCCCTTCTCGTCCCTGTGCGTGGTCACGAGTCCGGCCGGCTTGTGATAGCGCCAGAGCCGCGTCGGCTCGGGCTCGGCGAGCGGCTTGCCGTCGACCAGGATGCGCGCGCCCTCGCCGACCGTGACCGCCGGCGTCGTCAGCACCTTGCCGTCGAGCGTGACCCTCCCCTCCGCGATCCAGCGCTCCGCCTCGCGCCGCGAGCACAGCCCGGCGCGCGCCAGCACCTTGGCGATGCGGTCGCCGCGGTCGGCGGGGTCCTTCACGAGCACCCCCATCCCGGCCTTCCCCCGCTTCGCGGGAGAGGGA
>DATGFU010000008.1:0-2223 GCA_035308865.1 Allostellaceae bacterium
CCGTCTGCCTGGCCGACATCACGGTCGCCGGCGACGGCAAGCCGACCGAGTACAAGGACGTGAACTACACCCTGGCCGCGACGGCCGGCGGCGACTGGCGCCTGACCATGCCGGGGTGGGCGGAGGCGACATACCAGCCGCCGCCATCACATGAGCAGTAGCCGGTATTTGAGACTGTCCTCGAGCGCCCGGTAGGACGCGTCGATCACGTTCTCGGCGACGCCGATGGTGCGCCACTCCCGGTCCTCGGCGTCGCGGCTTTCGATCATCACGCGGGTCACGGCCTGGGCGCCGGCTTCGGGCGTCAGGATCCGCACCTTGTAGTCGGTGAGCCGCACGCCGTGCAGCGCCGGGAAGACCGGCTCCAGCGCCTTCCGCAACGCGCCGTCGAGCGCGTCGACCGGACCGTTGCCGCGCGCGACGATGATCTGGGCCACCCCGTCGATCTCGAGGTCGACTGTGACTTCGGAGAGCGTCTCGGTCTTGCCGTCCGGGCCGGTCCAGCGCTCGTCGATGACGCGGAATCCTGTGACGCGGAAATGCTCGGCGAAATTGGCGCCGAGATGCGCCCGCGCCATCAGCTCGAAGCTGGCCGCGGCGCCGTCATAGGCATAGCCCGCCGCCTCGCGCGCCTTGACGAGATCGACCAGCGTGGCCACCCGGGAATCCTTGGGATCGACCTCGACTCCCAGCTCGTGCAGGCGGGCCAGCATGTTGGCGCGGCCCGCCTGGTCCGAGACGATGATATGACGACGGTTTCCAACCGTCTCCGGCGGCACGTGCTCGTAGCTCCGCGCATCCTTGGCGACCGCCGAGGCATGCAGCCCGCCCTTATGCGCGAAAGCGTGCTCGCCGACATAGGGCGCCCGCGGATTGGGCGCGCGGTTCAGCCGCTCGTCGACGAGCCGCGACACGCTGGTCAGCTGTCGCAGCCCCTCGACGTCGATCCCGAGCTCGTACCCGAGCTTGAGCACCAGCGTCGGGATCAGGGATACGAGATTGGCATTGCCGCAGCGCTCGCCGAGCCCGTTGAGCGTGCCCTGGATCTGCCGGGCGCCGGCATGGACAGCCGCCAGCGAATTGGCGACTCCGGTGCCGGTATCGTCATGGCAATGGATGCCGATCCGGTCGCCGCCGATCGCATCGGCCACGGCGCCGACGATGCGCTCGACCTCGTGCGGTAGCGTCCCGCCATTGGTGTCGCAGAGCACGATCCAGCGCGCCCCGGCCTGGGCGGCCGCCTTGGCGCAATCGAGCGCGAAGCCGGGATTGTCCTTGAACCCGTCGAAGAAATGCTCCGCATCGAAGAGGGCTTCGCGGCCGGAGGCCGAGACATGGGCGATCGAGTCCGCGATCATGTCGAGATTCTCGCCGAGCCCGATGCCGAGCGCCTCGCGGACATGGAAATCCCAGCTCTTGCCGACGAGGCACACGACCGGCGTGCCCGGCGCCAGCACCGCGGCCAAGCCCGGATCGTCGGCCGCACGCACGCCGGGCCGCCGCGTCATGCCGAAGGCCGAGAAGCGCCCGTGCGAGAGAGGCGGCAGGTCGGCGAAGAGGGCCGAGTCAGAAGGGTTGGCTCCGGGCCAGCCGGCCTCCACGTAGTCAATGCCGAGCCCGTCCAGGGCAACCGCGATCGCCTTCTTGTCGGCGAGCGAGAAATCGACGCCCTGGGTCTGCGCTCCGTCGCGCAGCGTCGTGTCGTAGAGGTGGATGCGGGTCATCGCGCCACCCGCCCCTCTTGCAGCGCGGCCACCAGCACACGCTCGACGGACGGCATCTGGCGCAAGGTCTCGGCGACGCTGGCGGCCAGTTCAGGCGCCATCTCGACCTGGAGATCGGCACGAAGGCTGTCGCCGATGACGCGGGCATGCAGTGCCGACGGCACGAGGCCGCGCTTGGCGAAGGGTTCGAGCAGACGGTGGAGAGTACCCGGCTCGGCGGCAGCGCTCACCGAGAAGCAGGCAAATTCGAGACGGACAGATTCCGGCGGCATGACGAGGCTCCCAGAGACAGCGGACGCGAACGGACGACCCGATCCTCGGCGAGGACCGGGTGGCTAATTCGCAGGCCGGCAAAGGGAGCGGCGCGGGTCATGGCAAGCGTGAATAGCGGGGCGGGGGAGGGGGCGTCAATGGGGGAGGCGTTAACCGGCCGATCCGGCGCGCTCCAGCACCACTGTCTCGCGCTCGCGGAACAGGGCGCGTCGGGTCTCGCGGTAAC
>DATGFU010000009.1:0-3076 GCA_035308865.1 Allostellaceae bacterium
CCCATCGCCCGTCCTGTGCACCACGCCATCTCGGCATCCTGGACGTGGTATCGCGCCCGCGGGAACAGGTCCCGGTTGCCGGCGTGATCGTAGTGCATATGGGTGACGATGACGTCGTCGACGCGCTCCGGTTCGCAGCCGACGGTCCGCAAGCCATCGCCGACCGGACGCAGCAGCGTGCGGTCGCGCTTCTCCGCCATCGCCTCGTCGAAGCCGCTGTCGACGACGAACTGGCGCCGCTCGTTGCGCACCAGCCAGACGAAGAAATCGAGCGGCATCGGCCCGTCATGGGGATCGCCGCCGAGGAAGTTCTGCGCCGCCGTCCGCTCGTGCCGCGCGTAGCGGATCGCATAGACCTCCCAGCGATCGTCCGACATCCGCTAGACTCCCCGCATCGTCGCGACCGAAGCAGACCGGAGGAACCCGCCCATGGCAAGCAGCATCAGCGACATCGTCGTTGTGGGATCCGGCCATAACGGCCTGATCGCCGCCGCCTATCTGGCGGTCGCCGGCAAGCGGGTCACGGTGCTGGAGCGCAATGCCTGGCTGGGCGGCGGCGTGGTCACGCGCGAGCTGACCGTCCCCGGCTTCCGCCACGACCAGCATTCGATGGCGCATATCTTCATCCACCGCAATCCGCTGCTGCTCGACGACGATCTCGGCCTCAAGTCGCGCTACGGGCTCGAATACGTGTTCCCCGATCCGCCGATGATGTCGGTCTTCGAGGACGGCACGACGCTCGGCCTCTACCGCGACCGCGAACGGACCTGCGCCGATATCGCCAAGTTCTCCGCCAAGGACGCCGCCGCCTATCGAAGGCTCGCCGACCAGGCGCAGGAATGGCTGCCGATGATCGCGGCTTCGCTCTACGCGCCGCCGATGCCGTTGGGCGCCTCGCACGCGATGCTCGACCAGAGCCGCGAGGGCCGAAGCCTGTGGCGGATCATCGAGATGAGCTGCCACGACGTGCTCGCCTCGTATTTCGAGCACGAGAAGGTGCGGATGCATTTCGCCCGCGTCGCCGGCGAAAACCTGGTCTCGCCCGACGAGAAGGCGACCGGGCTCGGTGTCTTCGTGTTCGTGGGGTTCCTCGAGGCGCACGGGATCGGCGTGCCGCTCGGCGGCAGCGGCAGGCTCACCGATGCGCTGGTCCGTTGCATCGAGGCCCATGGCGGCATGGTGCTGGCCGAGACCGACATCGTGCGGATCGCGACTTCCGGCGGGCGGGCGGTCGCGGCCGAGGCGGCCGACGGGCGCCGGTTCGAGGCGCGCGATGCAGTGATCGGTGCGATCCACCCGCATCTCCTCGGCGGGATCGTCGAGGGACTCGATTCGGAGGTCCGCGCGGCCGCCGAGGCGACCGACCTCTCGCCGGTCGCCTGCATCACCATCCACGCGGCGCTCAAGGCACCCCTGCGCTTCAAGGCCGGCGACCGTGTCGGCGCGGTGATGATCGAGCTGCTGCCCGACCGCTACGATACGCTGCGGCAATCCTTCGACGCGCTGCGCTACGGATTCTCGCCGACCCCGTTGGTCGGGCTGGGCTCGCTCACCATGTTCGACCCGTCGCGCGCGCCGCCGGGACAGGCAACGCTCCACGCCTGGGACTATGTGCCTTACGCGCGGCCCGACGGGCTGACCTGGGACGACACGAAGCACGACTACGCACGCCGGATGATCGAGCATATGGGCCGCTACATCGACGGGCTCGACATCATTTCCTATCACTGCGACAGCCCGGCCGACATGGAGCGCACGAGCCCTAGCTTCCGCCACGGCGACCTGCACGGCATCGCGAACACGACCTACCAATCGGGCGCCCATCGCCCGACGCCGGATCTCGGGCAATACACGGTGCCGGGGATCGACCGGCTCTACCTCGTCGGCCCTTTCCAGCACCCCGGCGGCGGCGTCTTCGGCGCCGGACGGGCAACGGCGATGGTCGTCGCCGAGGCGCTGGGGATCGATTTCGACCGGATCAGGGTGAAGTGAACCCCCTCCCCCAACCCCCTCCCGCGAGGGGAGGGGGAATGGCGAGTTCCCCCTCCCCTCGCGGGAGGGGGTTGGGGGAGGGGTGCGTCACCCGTACTTCGCTTTGTCCTGGACCTGGCGGGCGGCGATGTAGCGGGCCATGGCGGTGGCGCGCTTGGCGATGCCTTCCGGATCGGTCTCGAGCGGCGGGATCACGTCGAGCACCTGCTGGAACACCTTTTCGAGCGCTTCGCGCGCTTCGGGATAGGGCAGGATGTAAAACTGGTTCACCCGGATCGCCGCCATGACGTGACGGGCCAGCTCCTCCGGCTCCATGCCCTGCGAGTAGATCTCGTGGAGCGCCCGGATCTCGTCCTCGTCGACCGTATAGCCGCTGTGCGACAGATGTGCCGGCCGCGTCTTGATCGATTCCGCGATGTTGGTCTTGATGTTGGCCGGGCACAGCACCGAAACGCCGATATCGTACTTCGCCAGCGCGTCGCGCATCGCCATGGTGAGGCCGTGCACTGCGAACTTGGAGGCGCAGTAGATGCCCGGCCCGCTCCCCGCCATGAAGGCGCCGAGCGAGGCGGTGTTGACGATGTGCCCGCCCTGACCATGGGCGATCATGCGCGGCACGAAGCTCTGCATGCCGTTGACCACGCCGCCGAAATTCACCCCCATGATCCAGTCGTAATCGTCGTAGGTGGCGCGCTCGAGCGGGCCGAAGATCGAGACGCCGGCGGTGTTGAAGAGGAGCTGCACGGGCCCGAACACCCGCTCCGTCTCGTCCGCGGCCCGCGCGAAGGCGGCGCGGTCGGTGATGTCGAGCCGGATCGGGTGCACGGCGATGCCGCGCTCCTTCAGCTGGGCCGCCGCCTGGTCGAGATGGTCCTGGCGGATATCGGCGATCACCACCTTGCACCCGGCACCGCCGAACACCTTCGCCTGGCCAAGCCCGGCGCCGCTGGCGCCGCCGGTGATGAAGGCGACCTTGCCGTTGAAGTCTTCCAATGTCGCTCCTCCAGTGAACGGCGGAATGCGCTTCGCTTTTCCGCCCTACAACCGGCCCGTAGGGCGGAAAAGCGAAGCGCATTCCGCCACC
>DATGFU010000010.1:0-1930 GCA_035308865.1 Allostellaceae bacterium
TGACGCTGATCGACCGCTACGAGGTCAAGGCGACGGTCGGGGCCACGCCCTTCCTGCAGGAGCTGCTCGATGCGGCGGAGGCTGCCGGCTCCCGGCTGGCGAGCCTCAAGGCCTTTGCCTGCGGCGGCGCCCCCGTGCCGCCATCGCTGATCCGCCGGGCCAACGGGCTCTTCGCGTCGGGTCGGGCCTTCCGGGTCTTCGGCAGCACCGAGGCGCCGCTCGTCACGATGGGATTCATGGGGCCCGGCGAGGCCGAGCTGGCCGCCGTGACCGACGGCAAGATCATCGACTACGAGGTGAAGATCGCCGACGAGGACGGCGTCGCCCTGCCGACCGGCGAGGACGGCGAGATCCTGGCCCGCGGCCCGTCGCTCTTTCTCGGCTATCTTGACGCGAAGCAGACGGCGGATGCATTCGACGCCGAGGGATATTTCCGCACCGGCGACGTCGGCCATCGCACCGCGGATGAGGCGATCGTCATCACCGCCCGCAAGAAGGACCTGATCATCCGCGGCGGCGAGAACATCAGCCCCAAGGAGATCGAGGACGCGCTCCACCGGCACCCGAATATCCAGGAGGCGGCCGCGGTCTCGATGCCGCACGCCCGGCTTGGCGAGACGGTCTGCGTCTACGTCGTCGCCCGCGCCGGCGCCCAGCCCACTCTGGCGACGGTGACGGAGCATCTGGGCCGGCTCGGCATCGCCAAGCAGAAATACCCGGAGCGGCTGGAGCTGGTGGAGGAGTTCCCCCGAACACCCGCCGGCAAGATCCGCAAGGATGTGCTGCGCGCGCGGATCGCGGTCGCGATCGGGCTCGATCAGCCGCTGAAGGAGCGGACATGACCGGGTCGCTCACCGGCAAGGTGGCACTCGTCACTGGCGCGTCGAGCGGCCTCGGCCGGCATTTCGCGACACTGCTGGCGACGCAGGGAGCGGCGGTCGCGGCGGCGGCGCGCCGGCTCGATGCGTTGCAGTCGCTCGCTAACGAAGTTGGCACCGACGGCGGCCGGGTCTTTCCCGTTCGGGTCGATGTCACCAAGGCAGCCGAGGTTCGCGATGCGGTGGCCGCGATCGCAGCCGAGCTGGGGCCGATCGACATCCTGATCAACAATTCCGGCGTCGCCGTAACCCGGAGCTTCCTCGATCAGACCGAGGAGGATTGGGACAAGGTCCTCGACACCAATCTCAAGGGCGCCTTCCTGGTCGGCGGCGAGGTGGCACGCCAGATGCGGGCCCACCGCCGGCCCGGCTCGATCATCAACATCGCCTCCGTGCTGGGATTGCGTCAGGCCGGCGGCGTCGCCTCCTATGCCGTCTCGAAGGCTGGCCTCATCCAGCTGACCAAGGTGATGGCGCTCGAGCTGGCCCGCTTCAACATCCGCGTCAACGCGATCGCGCCCGGCTACATTGCGACCGAGCTGAACCGCGACTTCCTCGAGAGCGATGCCGGCACCGCGATCCTCAAGCGGGTGCCGCAGCGCCAGTTCGGGACGCCGCAGGATCTCGACGGTGTGCTGCTGCTGCTCGCCTCCGACGCCTCCCGCCTGATGACCGGCTCGGTCCTGGTCGTCGATGGCGGCCACACGCTCGGCTAACGGCTCCGATCCGTGACCTCGGCCCCCAAGGACCAGGTCAATGGCGGCGGGCACTACCAGCCGCCGGCGACGCTGTGGTCGCTGCTCGAGCCGGCGCGGGCGCTGTTCGAGTTCGGGAGCCTGCCCTTCGCGGCGATCGCTCTGGGCCAGGCGCCGCGCGGCGATGGTCATCCGGTGTTGGTCCTGCCTGGCTTCCTCGGCAGCGACCATTCGACTTCCGTGCTCCGGGCCTATCTGGCGGCGCTGGGCTATGCGGTCCACCCCTGGACGCTCGGCCGCAATGTCGGCCGGGTCCGCGATGTCGAGCGCCGCATGATCGACCGCACCAAGCAGCTG
>DATGFU010000011.1:0-4773 GCA_035308865.1 Allostellaceae bacterium
CGACGAGACAACACCGCGCCCCCGCAAGAACCAGCTCGACTTCGCCACCCGGGCGATCCACGGCGGCCAGGAGCATGACCCGACGACCGGCGCGGTGATGGTGCCGATCTACGCCACCTCGACCTACGCGCAGGCCTCGCCCGGCGTGCACCAGGGCTTCGAGTACTCGCGCAGCCAGAACCCGACGCGCTTTGCCTTGGAACGGGCGCTGGCCGACCTGGAGGGCGGGACCAGGGGTTTCGCCTTCGCCTCGGGCCTGGCGGCGATCGGCACGCTGCTGGAGACGCTGGACGCCGGCGACCATGTGATCGCCAGCGAGGATCTCTATGGCGGCTCGTTCCGGCTGTTCGACGGCGTGCGGCGGCGTTCGGCCGGCCTGGAGTTCAGCTTCGTCGACCTGAGCGACATCTCGGCGATCGAGGCGGCGATCGCGCCGAAGACCCGGCTGATCTGGGCCGAGACGCCGACCAACCCGCTGCTTCGCCTGGCCGACCTGGAGGCGATCGCTGCCTTGGCTCGGCGGCGCGGCCTCGTCGCCGCCGCCGACAACACCTTCGCCAGTCCCTATGTCCAGCGCCCGCTCGAGCTCGGCTTCGACGTCGTGATGCACTCGACCACCAAGTACATCGGCGGACACTCCGACGTGGTCGGCGGGGCGCTGGTGGTGGGCCAGAACACCGCGCTCGCCGACCAACTGGCCTTCTTGCAGAACGCCGTCGGCGCAGTTGCTTCGCCGTTCGACAGCTTCCTCACCCTGCGCGGCGTGAAGACCCTGGCGCTCAGGATGCAGCGGCACTGCGAGAACGGCCTGGCCATCGCCCGATGGCTGGAGGCGCGCGCTGACGTGCGGCAGGTGATTTATCCGGGACTGGCCAGCCACCCGCAGCATGCGCTGGCGAAGCGGCAGATGAATGGCTTTGGCGGCATGGTGACCGCGATCCTCGATCGCGACCTGGCCGGCACGCGCGCCGTGCTCGAGCGCACCAAGCTGTTCACCCTGGCCGAGAGCCTCGGCGGCGTCGAAAGCCTGATCGAGCACCCGGCGATCATGACCCATTCCTCGATCCCGGCGGCGACGCGGGAGCGGATCGGCATCGCCGACTCGCTGATCCGGCTCTCGGTGGGCGTCGAGGCGGCAGAGGACCTGATCGCCGACCTCGAGCAGGCGCTTCGGTAGGCGCGCTCGGGGGTTCTGCTTGTGGGTTACTTTGCGGGGATGCCGAAGAACTGCGCCGCCTTCTCGGCGATGTTCGCGCCCTCAGTCTTCAGCAGCACCGAGTTGATGCGATCGATCGCGTGGTCGGCGCCCGGGATGACCTGCAGGGTGTAGGACCCGCCGGACTGGGTGAAGATCTGGTTCGCGTAAGCCTCGGACTTGAAGGCGACGCCGGAGACGCCCCGGGTTCCGCGGCCGCCGTCGATCGGCACGTTCTGGTCCTCCGCGCCATGGATCGCCAGGACCCGCCGTCCGGCGGCGGCCGGGCAGTGGGACGTGTCGAGCGTGAGCGGGCCGGAGACGGCGACGACCGCGGCGAACACGGTGGTCTCGCAAGCCACCCGCTGGGCCATCATCGCCCCGTTCGAGTGGCCGATGCCGAACACCTTGTCGCGATCGACGCCGTACTTTGCGGCCAGATCGGCGACTGTGGTCTTGATGTATCCCACATCGTCGACGTCGTTCTTCGCCGGCTGCCCGCAGCAACCGCCGCCGGCATTCCAACCACGCATGCGGTCGCTCAACATCCGCGCCACTGACGTGCCGTTCAGGTAGGCGACGATGAAGCCGCGTTGGTCGGCGACGGCGTCCATGTTGAGCGCGCTCTCGGACTGCTGGTTGGCGATCCGCTGGGCGTTGCCTAGTCCGCCGTGCAGGACGATGACCAAGGCTCGGGATCCCGGCGGCGGCAGGCGGGCGGGGAGGTGGACGACGACCTCGCGGCCGCCCTGGCTAAAGCTGACGTCGGCGGCCCGTGCGGCGGCGAAAGGTGCGAGGCTTAAAGACAGCGCCATCAAAAGCGACAGCCAGCCGGCTGGAAACTTCATCAAAGGTCGATCCCGGTCGCTCGGCGCACCTTTTCGCCGCCGATGTTGTACGCGCGGCCGCTTAAAGACCGTCGTTGGCCGCAGCGCCGCTGGCTGTCGCCTGGCAATAGACGATCGCCTTGCGCGCCATGGCCGCCCACTCGTCCGGGGGATCGAGCGCAAGATAGCGTTCATAGAGCTGCTTCGCTCCGCCCAGATCGCCGATTTGCATCCGCAGCTGGGCGAGGTTGAACATAGCATCCGGATGGGTCGGGTCGGCGGCCAGCACACGATCCAACTCGATGGCCGCAGCCTCGGTCTTGCCGACGGCCTCGAGCGCCTTGGCCAGGTTGTAGCGCGCTTCCACGAAGCGGGCGTCGCGGGCGAGGGCTTGCTGGTAGGCCAGCGCCGCCTCATCGTGGGCGCCTTGCAACAGCCGAATGTTGGCCAGGTTGTACGGGGCGATCGCGTCCTTGCGGTCCGCGCGGCTGCAGAGGTCGTAGAGTCGGGCGGCCTCATCCAGCGCGTCGTTGGCCTCAGCGATCGAGGCGGCCTCGAACAGGTCTTCAAGGCTGGCGTGATCCTCATCCAGCGGCAGCACGCCTTGGCCCTCGAGCGTGGTCTGGCCGTCGTCCCATTGCAGGATCGGGACGCCTGTACGAGTCAGCACGACCTTGTGCCGGCCCATCGGCGAGCGATCGCGGGCGCGGGTCATGATGGTGACCACCTCGGATAGCGACCGGGTCTTGAACAACAGATCGCCCGCGGTGCGGAAGACGCCGACGTCGCGGAAGCGGCAGGTGTCGCCACTGACGTGGGCGAGATCGAACGCGGTCAGGATCTCGGCGTCGTCACGGCGCAGGCCGGAGTCGGGTAGGGCGGTGGCGAGGGGCATCGTGCCCTTCGCCTCTTCGGGCTCGCCGGCCAGCTCGGCCGCAAACACCCGCTCGGCTAGCACCGGCAGGCCGCGCTCGCGCGCCGCCTGAAGCCGCTTGCCCAGGGCCCCGCTGTCGATCAGCGGGGAGGCAAGAGCGCCAACGACCAGCACATCACTGCCCCGCGTGAGATCCCGCGAAACCGCGCCGCCGGCCTTGGCGACGGCCTGCTGGAAGCGATCGCGGGCGCCGGGCGAGAACTTGCCGTAAAGCGCGAACGCACGATCACTCAGGTCCATGGGTCAAGTGGTTCTTGGGCGTCAGGCGGCGCTGGATTTCTTCTTCTTATCCGCCGGCTTGGCCGCGACGACTTTCGGCTCTGCCTTCTTGGCGCCAGCCTTCGCCGGCGCCTTCGCCAGGCTCGGCGCGGGCGGGCGGCGCTCTTCCTCGATGCTGCGGCGAAGCGCGTCCATCAGGTTGACCACGTTGCCGCGCTCCGGCGCCTTGCTGATCACCGGCTGGCCGCCGGCGATCTTCGACTTCACCAGCTCCATGACCGCGGTCTCGTAGTGGTCTTCGAACGCCTCCGGGTCGAACTCGATCTGCTTTTGCTGGATGATCATGCCGGCCATCGCCAGCATGTCGTCGGACAGCTTGACGGTGAACTTGTCGATGGCGCTGGAGGGCTCGCGGATCTCCTTCGCCGAGCGCAGGGTGACCAGCCGGAAGCCTTCGGGGATCGGCTCGATGGCCACCTGACGTTCGCGCCCGTTAAGCACGATCCGCGCGATCGCCACCTCATCCACCTTCTTCATCGCTTCGAGGATGACGGCGTAGGTCTCCTCGGCGATCGGCCCGTCCGGCGCCAAATAGTAGGTGGAGTCGAAATAGATCGGGTCGATCTCCGTGGTCTTCACGAACCCGTCGATGTCGATGGTCTTGCTCGATTCGATCTCGACCGCCTCCAGCTCCTCGTTGCTGACGACGACGTAGCGATCCTTCTCGAACTGGTACCCTTTGACCAGGTCAGCGCGGTCGATCTCGCCCAGTTCCGGGTCGTGGTACTTCTGCTGCACGCGGTTCAGCGTGTCCTTGTGCAGCAGGTTGAAGGAGATCTTGCCAGCCGAGGCGGACGTGGCCGAATAGAGCTTCACCGGGCAAGAGACCAGCGACAGCTTCAGGTAACCCTTCCAGTACGCACGTCCCGCCATCGCATCGCCCCTTATGTTTTCAGTCCGACGTCACGACGCATCTTCGGCGTAATCTTGACGGCGCTTGATACTAACTCATCCCATGGGTCCGAGACCAGCGTCTCAAGCCGTCTTGTCAGGTTAAGACGGTTGAACGCATCCCCTCCCGACAGCTTTCGCAGCTCTTCCCAAAAGATCGGCGTCGCCGCCGGAAAACCTGGCCGCGCGCGCAGCGAATAGGAGGCCACCGCGCTCGCGCCCCGGCCGTTTCTTAGATAATCTAGGTAAATTCGGCCTTTACGACGTTCTTTTGATGAGACCGCGGTGAACAGCGCGGGGTGGTCGCCCGCCATCGCCTTGGCGAAGGCCTCGGCAAAGCCCTTCATCTCAGGCCAGGAATGGCCCGGGGCCAGCGCCATCACCAGGTGCAGCCCCTTGCCGCCGGTCGTGCGCAGAAACGGCTCGAACCCCATGGCCACCAGCCGGTCGCGCAGGATCTCGGCGCCGTCGCAGACCCGCGCCCACGGCAGCGCCTCGTCCGGGTCGAGGTCGATGATCAGCCGGTCGGGGTGCTCGGGATCGTCGATGTGACAGCCCCAAAGATGGAACTCGATCGCCCCGAATTGGGGCAGGGCCAGGTAGCCCCTGGGCTCGGTGATGGTGATGAAGGCCGCGCGGCCCTCCTC
>DATGFU010000012.1:0-3357 GCA_035308865.1 Allostellaceae bacterium
CGTCATTGCGAGCCGCAGGCGAAGCAATCCAGGGGTTCGAGACCGTGGCCCTGGATTGCTTCGCTCCGCTCGCAATGACGATCTCCAATTGCAACAGAAGTCCGGCTAGGCCACGCATGGGTTTCTTCGAGCTGTCGAAGATCGGCTGGTTCGTCGCGGCGCCGGGCAACTTCGCCGTGGTGCTGCTGGTCTTCGCCTTGCTGTTGCGGCTCTTCAGGCGGTCCCGCGCCGCTAACGGTTTGGTGTTCCTGGTCACGGTCGGCTTGGCGGCGATCATCGCGCTGCCGATCGACCAGTGGGTCGCGCGGCCGCTGGAGAGCCGCTTCCCCCATCCCGACCTGCCCGATTGCGTGGCCGGCATTCTCGTGCTCGGCGGCGGCGAGCTGAGCGACGTCTCGGCGGATCGCGACGAACCCGCCGTCCATGTCGCCGGGCGCTATGCCGCCGCGACCGCGCTGCAGCGCCGCTACCCCAATGCCCGCCTCGTCTTCAGCGGCGGCTCGGGCGACCTCCTGCACCCGAACGCGTCCGAAGACCAGACGGCGCGGCGTTTCTTCACCGAGCTCGGCGTCGATCCCGGCCGCATCACCTTCGAGAATCGCTCCCGGAACACCTGGGAGAACCTTGTGCTGTCGAAGGAGATCCTGAAGCCTGGCCCCGACGAGAACTGGGTCCTGATCACGGGCGCGATGCACATTCCCCGCTCGATCGGGATCGCCCGCAAGGTGGACTGGCCGATGATCCCCTACCCGACCGATTACGAGACGCCGGCTCGCGGCGAGGCCCTGCACGGGCGGCTGTCGGAGAACCTCGACGTGCTCGACGCGGCGACGCGCGAGTGGGCGGGATTGCTCGCCTACAAGCTGACCGGCCGGCTGGACGAGCTGTTCCCTGCGCCGGAGACACCGGCCGCACATCCGTGCCCGCCGGGGTAAAGTGCGCTTGGCGAGCCAGGGACTGGGCCGGCGCGCCGTGCCATGATAGCTTGCGATTCAACGAGTTGATCATGGTTTGCGGGGAAGCGCCGGATGGTGTCGTGGTCCCTGGTTTGGATCGCGCTTCCGAATCTCGCGACGGCCGCGGCGCTGGGCACCGCGATCGGCGCCGAGCGGCAGTGGCGGCACCGTACGGCCGGGCTCAAGACCAATGCGCTGGTCGCGGTGGGAGCGGCCAGCTTCGTCATCACCGCATCGGCCTTCGGCGCCGCCGACTCACAGGCACGGATCGCTGCGCAGATCGTCTCGGGGATCGGTTTCCTCGGCGCCGGCGTGATCCTGCGCGAAGGGGTGAACATACGCGGATTGAACACCGCGGCGACGCTCTGGTGCTCGGCCGCGGCGGGAACGCTGGCCGGTTCCGGCGAGCTCGTGCTGGCGTGGCTGACCGCGGCCGCCGTGCTGGGCATCAATCTGGGGCTGCAGCCGCTCGTGAACCTCGTCAACCGCATGCCGGCCTACGCCTTCCGCGCCGAAAGCATCTATGCGGTCAGCGTGCATTGCCATCCCGGCGCCGAGGCGGAGATCCGTGCGGCACTCACCGCTTTTCACGGCCAGAACGGCATCAGGGCCGCCGGCCTCACCTCCACCCGCATGCCCCACGGGACGGAGCTGCAGCTTCGGCTCTACATGCCCATCCGCGACGATGCGGCTGTCGACCGGCTCCTGCAGCCGATCGCGGCCCTGCCCGACGTCACCTCGACCCGCTGGGCGATCGAGGCGACCATCGAATGAGGCGACAATGCGTCTGATCTCCCTGGCGGCCCTGCCCGTCTGCTTGTTTGCAACGGCGGTCCTCGCCGATCCTCCGACGACGAAGCCGGCCGACGGCATCATGGCCGAGGCGATCGACCGCAGCGTCGATCCCTGCACCGATTTCTACCATTTCGCCTGCAATGGCTGGTTGAAGGCCAACCCGGTCCCGCCCGACCGGTCGGTCTGGGATGTCGGCGGCCCGCTCGACGAGCGCATCCAGGCGACCCTGCGGGGCATCCTTGAGCATGCCGCGTCCGGGAACGATCCCGACACCAAGAAGCTCGGCGACTACTGGGCCGCCTGCATGGACGAGGCGGCGATCGCCAAGCGCGGCCTCGACGCGCTCAAGCCCGAGCTGGACCGGATCGATGCCGTGACCGCCAAGCCGGACCTCGCACCGCTGATCGCGCGGCTGCACCGGGCCGGAGTCGACGCCTTCTTCGCCTTCGGCTCGGACCAGGATGCGGCCGACGCCACCCAGGTCATCGCCGAAGCCGATCAGGGCGGGCTCGGCCTCCCCGACCGCGACTACTACACCAAGACCGACAAGGATTCGCAGCACACGCGCGACCGGTACCATGACCACCTCGTGAAGTCGGCACGCCTCGCCGGCCTGGCCAATCCCGAGACCGTGGCGGCGACGGTGGTGCAGCTGGAGACCAGGCTTGCCCAGGCCAGCCTGACGCGCGAGCAGCGGATCGATCCGCACGCGACCTACCACAAGATGACGCTGAAGGCCTTCGACGCGCTGGCCAAGGATTTCGCCTGGCCGGACTACCTCAAGACCGTCGGCGCGCCGGAAACCATCGACAGTCTCAACGTGGCGGTGCCGGGGTTCTTCCAGTCGCTGGCGGCGGTGATCGATGCGACGCCGCTCGACGACATCAAGACCTATCTCAAGGTCAGGCTGATCGAGGAGGCGTCCGGACTGCTGCCGCAGGCCTTCGTCGACGAATCCTTCGACTTCTACGGCCGCACCCTGCGCGGCGCGAAGCAGCTTCGGCCGCGCTGGAAACGCTGCGTCTCCGGGGCGGATTCCGATCTCGGCGAGGAACTCGGCCGCATCTACGTGCGCGACGTCTTCCCGCCCGAGGCGAAGGCGCGCGTGAAATCGATGGTCGGCGAGATCAAGGCGGCCTTCGCCGAAGACCTGAAGACGATCCCCTGGATGGGCGCCGAGACGCGCGAAAAGGCCGTGGCCAAGCTGGCGGCGATGGTCGAGAAGATCGGCTATCCCGACAAATGGCGCGACTACGCCAAGCTGGAGATCCGCCGCGACGACGCGCTCGGCAACCGGTTCCGCGCCGCCGCCTTCGAGCTCGACCGCCAGCTCGCCAAGATCGGCAAGCCGGTCGATCGCGGCGAATGGGGCATGACCCCGCCGACCGTGAACGCCTATTACGACCCGCAGAAGAACGACATCAACTTCCCGGCCGGCATCCTCCAGGTTCCCTACTTCAACCTGAGTTGGGACGATGCGGTGAACTACGGCAGCATCGGCGCCGTCATCGGCCACGAGATGACGCACGGCTTCGACAACCAGGGCCGGATGTTCGACTTGGCCGGCAATCTGAAGGACTGGTGGACCAAGCAGGACGCGGCCGGG
>DATGFU010000013.1:0-5853 GCA_035308865.1 Allostellaceae bacterium
GACCGCTTGCCATGGCTATAACCATCCCCACATCCGTCAAGCAGTCGAGGACCAACTACGCCGGATGCCGCATGTCATGTTCGGCGGGCTGACCCATGAGCCGGCCGAGCGCCTCGCTGCGCGCCTGGCGGCGCTTCTTCCGGGCGATCTCGATCACGTTTTCTTTACCGATTCGGGCTCTGTCGCCGTCGAGGTCGCGCTCAAGATGGCGGCGCAGTTCTGGATCAACCGCGGCGAGCGCGGCCGGACGCGCTTCGTCGCCTTCCGCGGCGCCTACCACGGCGACACGCTGGGGGCGATGTCGGTGACCGATCCCGAGGAGGGGATGCACGCGCGCCTCGCCCGTTTCGTCCCGGCACAGCTGCACCGTGCCTTGCCGGACGGCCCCGAGGCGCTGGCCGAGTTCGAGCGCTTCCTTACCGCCGAGCGCGGCACGATCGCCGCGGTGATCCTCGAGCCGCTGGTCCAGGGCGCCGGCGGCATGAAGTTCCATGCGCCCGAGACGCTGGCGGGGATCGCCGAAGCCTGCCGCCGCACCGGCACGCTCCTCATCCTCGACGAGATCATGACCGGGTTCGGCCGCACCGGCACGATGTTCGCCTGCGAGCGGGCCGGCGTCGTGCCGGACATCATCTGCCTGTCGAAGGCGCTGACCGGCGGCACCATGGCGCTCGCCGCCACGGTCGCGCGGGCCCATGTCTTCGAGGCCTTCCTCTCCGACGATCCCGCGGCCGCGCTAATGCACGGGCCGACTTTCATGGCCAATCCGCTTGCCTGCGCCGCCGCCAACGCCTCGCTCGACCTGTTCGAGCGCGCGCCGCGCCTGGCCCGGGTGCAGGCGATCGAGGCCGGCTTGCGCGGGGGTCTTGCGCCGGCGGAGGGCGTTTTCGGCGTCGTCGATGTGCGAGTGAAGGGCGCCATCGGCGTTGTCCAGCTCGCCCCGCCGGTCGATCTCGCCGGGCTCCGTACGGCGCTGCTCGGCCGCGGCGTCTGGGTCCGGCCCTTCGGCGACATCGTCTACCTGATGCCGTCCTTCGTCATCGCGCCCGACGATCTCGCCGCGCTCTGCGCTGCGGTCGTCGCCGCCGTGCGGGAGCGCTGAGCGCTCGCATGTCCGTCCCGGACCATCCCGGAGAGCCCCGGCCGGAGCGTCGCGCCCGGCGGAACCCGCTGGGGCTCAAGCGCTTTCCCGCCGTCACGATCGCGCTCATCGCGGCCTCGATCATCGTCTTCCTGCTCTCGGGCGGCGGAACCCTGATCGGGCCGCTCCTGCCGCTGCTTCTTGCCTCCCGCCCGGATGGCGGGCTGCAGGAGGTCATGGCGGGCCAAGTCTGGCGGCTGGTCACGCCGATCTTCGTGCATTTCGGCGTGCTCCACATCTTCTTCAACATGGTGTGGCTGTGGGATCTGGGCCGCATCATCGAGACCAGGCGCGGCCCCGTCTTCATGGCGCTGCTGGTGCTGGTCTCGGCCGTCGTCAGCGACCTGGCGCAATATGCGTTCTCCGGCGAGGCGTTCTTCGGCGGGATGTCGGGCGTGGTCTATGCGCTCTTCGGCTACGTCTGGATCCAGGGCCTGTGCAATCCGACGTTCGGCCTGCAGCTGCGCCGGCAGGTCGTGCTGATCATGATCGGCTGGCTGGTGCTCTGCTGGACCGGGCTGCTCGGGCCGATCGCCAACTACGCCCACGCCGCCGGCCTCGCCCTCGGCGCGGCCGGCGGCTGGCTCAGCCGAAACCGGATCGCGCGGAGCGCAGCGGCGCCGGAGGGCTAAGCAACAGTTCGGAGTTTCGCCCACACCTCGCCGTCATTGCTTCGCCTTCGGCTTGCAATGACGGTCGTGATCTGTGGGCCATCAAAGGCAAAGCTGCTTAGGCAATCGAGGTCCAGTCGCGGGCTGCGATGTGAAAGGCAGCCTTTAACACCGCCTCAAAACGGCTCCATATGAAAGGCAGCCTTTCATATGGAACGACCTAACCCGGCGGCGAACCAGTTGGTGGATCGGCTCGTCGAGATCGGGATACTGAGGGAAATGACCGGCCACGCACGGCACCGCCGCTTCCAGTATCAGCCTTACGTGCAGATCTTTGCCGAGGAATCCGGCGGAGACGTGCCGGCGAGGTGATTCCTGCCGCCTCGTCCTATGCCACCGCTGCCAGGAACGCCGCCATCTTCGCGCGGTCCTTGATCCCCGGGCTGCTCTCGATGCCGGAGGAGACGTCCACGCCCGGCGCCCTGGTGCGCCGCACCGCCTCGGCGACGTTCTCCGGATCGAGCCCGCCGGCGAGGAACCACGGCACGGGGAAACTCCGCCCGGCGAGCAGACTCCAGTCGAACGGCACGCCGTTGCCGCCCGGCAGTCCGCCGGGCGAAGGCTTCGCGTCGAACAGCAGCAGGTCGACGGCGCCGTACCAGCGCTCGGCCGCGCGGATATCGGCATCCGTCGCGACCGGGATCGCCTTCATGACCTTGCGGCCGGTGCGCTCGCGAAGGAACCGGCAGCGCTCCGGCGGTTCCGCACCGTGCAGCTGCAGGATGTCGAGCGGCACGCGATCGAGCGTGCGCCGGATGTCGTCTTCAGCCGCGTCGACGAAAAGGCCGCAGGCGAGCACCGGCGGTCGCACCAGCCGCGCAAGATCGGCCGCGCGGCCGGGCGTCACCGCGCGCGGGCTCTTGGGGTGAAAGACGAAGCCGACATGGCTGGCGCCGCCGGCGATGGCCGCCTCGACCGTTTCCTCGGTCGACAGGCCGCAGAGCTTGACGGCGAGAGCCATGCCGCCCTCAGGCGGCGAGCGAGTCGGCGATGCCGCGGGCGGCGCCCTCGGGGTCGGCGGCGGCGGTGATCGGCCGGCCGATCACGATATAGCTGGCGCCGGCCCAGATCGCCTCGGCCGGGGTCATCACCCGCTTCTGATCGCCCTTGTCGACGCCGCGCGGCCGGATGCCCGGCACGGCGATGAGGAAGTCCGGGCCGCATTGCCGCCGGAGCAGCGCCACTTCGAGGGCCGAGCACACGACACCGTCGAGCCCGCTTTCCTGGGCCAGGGCCGCGAGCCGCTGCGCCTGCTCGCTGGCCGGGCCGTGCTGGCCGGTGGCGGCAAGATCGGCCTCGTCGAGGCTGGTCAGGACGGTGACGCCGAGCAGCCGGATGCGCTTTCCGGCAGCCTCGGCGGCGGCCTCTGCGGCCGCCCGCATCATCGCCGCACCGCCGGCGGCATGCACGGTCAGCAGGTAGGGCTCCAGCGGCGCCACCGCGCGGATGGCGCCGGCCACCGTGTTCGGGATGTCGTGGAGCTTGAGGTCGAGGAAAAGCGGCCGGCCGCCGATCACCTGACGCACCCCGTCGGGGCCGAGCCGGCAGAAGAATTCGAGGCCGAGCTTGATGCCGCCGACATGCGGGCCGGAAGCCGCGACGAGCGCCCGCGCCCGCGCCGGATCGGGCGTGTCGATGGCGACGAAGATCGGATTCGTAACAGGGCCGGCGGCGCTCATGGCGCGATTTCTTGCGCTGATTCGCCTGCCGGCGCAAGGCCGGGTGGGCAGACCCCGGATATGCAAACGGACCCGCCCGAGGGCGGGTCCGTGCATCACCGACGCGGGTCGGAGGGGCTTAGGCCGCGAGCGGCTTCAGCAGCGCCTCGGTGGCGACCGTCGCGCGGGCCTTGATCGGCGCGAACGCGTCGTTCGAGATCTGGACGCCGAGCTCGCTGAGCTTGGTCGTGCCGGCGACGAACTTCTCGTAGGAGACCTTGGCGCCGTCGACATTGACCTCGACGACATCCTTGAAGGTCTTGGCGGCGAAGGCCGACTTGCCGGTGGCGACGGCGGCCTCGAGATGAGCCTGCGCCTGGGCGACCATCTCCTTGGAGATTTCCTGCACGCCCTTGGCGAAGGCGGTCTGGGCCTGCACGAAGGCTTCGAAATTGGCCTTGTGGAACTCGACGACGGCGTCGAACGAGGGAACGAACTTGGTGAAAGCGTCGGTCATGGGAGGGGCTCCTTGAGTCGATTCCGGTGCTCCTATTGCACCGCACAACGGCTATGTAGGACGCCTCCGCCTAACGGTCAAGAGGAATTTTGTGCAGTGCACAATGACCGGTCAGGACACCAGCGCACGGCTCTCGGACGGTTTCGAGGACGCGGCTTGTTTCGTCGCCAGCTCTGCCTCCAGCGCCTCGACGCGGCGCGCGTGGCGCCGCCGTTCCGAGCGGATTCTGCCGTGGCGCACCCAGCTCGTGCTCCAGCCGGCGAGGAAGCCGAGTGCGACGGCGACGAGCACGATCGCGAAGAGCGGGATGCCATAGGCGTCAGGCAGCGGCCACAGGCCGAGCTCCACCGGCTCGCGGTTGCTGACGACGAAGCTCGCCACGACCAGCGCCGCGGCGCCGGTGGGCACGAGCCAGAGGAGAAGACGCATCAGCCGGCGTCGGCTCCGTTCAGCCGGTCGCGGAGCTGCTTGCCGGTCTTGAAGAACGGCACGTATTTGCGGCCGACATCGACGCTGTCGCCGGTGCGCGGATTGCGGCCGACGCGCGCGTCGCGCTCCTTGACCGAGAACGCACCGAAGCCGCGCAGCTCGACCCGGTCGCCGCGGGCGAGCGCCTCGGTGATTTGGCCGAAGATCGTCGCCACGATCTTCTCGACGTCGCGCTGGTAGAGATGCGGATTGCTTTCCGCCAGCCGCAGGATCAGCTCAGACTTCGTCATGCGTCCGGCCTCCGAACCCGGGGCGGAGCGCCCCGCCCCCGCACTCACAGCCTGCCAAACCGCATCCCTCCGGTCAAGCCACAGAGCATAAAGGAGTTTTCGCATCGGGTCCCGCCCGGTTGCCGGATCGCGCGAGTTTCCCTGACGCGCCGTCGCGGCTTTGCTATAAGGGCGGCCCGGCGGCACTTTCGGCCGCCCGGAGAGTGGAGTGGGCGTGGAATGCCGTGGAGCGACAAGCCGGGCGGATCCGGCGGTCCGTGGGGTGGCGGGGGGAATGGCCAGGGACCCTGGGGCGGGCGCGGCCCGTCGGGCGGCGGCCGGCCGCCCAATATCGAGGATCTGACCGCATCGGCGCGCGATTGGCTGCGCCGCCTGTTCTCGGGCGGCTCGGGCGGCGGCAAGATCATCATCGGCATCCTGGCGGTCATCGTGCTGCTCTGGGCGGCCAGCGGGTTCTATCGCGTCCTGCCCGACGAGCAGGGCGTGGTGCTGCGCTTCGGCGGCTATTCCGAGACCACCCAGCCAGGTCTCCACTACCACCTGCCGACGCCGATCGAGGAGGTGCTCACCCCCTCGGTCACCACCGTCCGCTTCACGAATGTCGGCTTCGACCAGGAGACCGGCCGGGCGCGCGACCTGCCCGAGGAGTCGCTGATGCTCACCGGCGACGAGAACATCATCGACATCAATCTGCAGGTGCAGTGGCTGGTCAAGGACGCGCGCGCCTATCTCTTCAACATCCGCGATCCCGAACGGACGGTGAAATCGGCATCGGAGAGCGCCATCCGCGAGGTGATCGGGCATACCGCCATCGCCGCCGCCATGGCCGAGGGCCGCCACCAGGTCGAGACCGACACGCAGAGCCTGCTGCAGACGGTGCTCGATTCCTACGGCGCCGGCGTCCAGATCACCCAGGTGCAGCTGCAGAAGGCCGATCCGCCCGAGCAGGTGCTGGAGGCGTTCCGCGACGTTCAGCGCGCTCGCACCGACAAGGAGAGCCTGACCAACGAGGCCGAGGCCTATAGCAACGACGTCGTGCCCAAGGCGCGCGGCGAGGCGCAGCAGATCATCCAGGATGCCCAGGCCTACAAGGCCCAGGTCGTGGCCAAGGCGCATGGCGACGCCGACCGGTTCACTTCGGTGCTTA
>DATGFU010000014.1:0-6980 GCA_035308865.1 Allostellaceae bacterium
CCGCCCCCGGGGGCGGAGAGGGTCGGGGTGAGGTGGGGGATAGCTCGGAGCGCACCCGCGACCCACCTCACCCTCCCGTCGCTTCCGCGACGGGTCCCTCCCTCTCCCCCCTGAAGGGCGGAGAGGGGGAGCATTGGCCGACTTTTGGAGGCTTGCCGAGGCTTCGGATTGCGCTTGCTGTGGCCGTGCTTGCGTTGGCCGGCTGCGAGCATCACCCGACCGACGCCGAGCGCGGCATCGCGGCGTTCCAGCGCGGCTATGCCGCCATGCAGCGGGAGGACTGGCCTACGGCGGAGCGGTTCCTGAACGAAGCGGCGCAATACCTACCGACCGACGCCTTCACTCAGCTCGATCTCGGCGTCACCGAGCAGCATCTGGGGCATGTCGACGAGGCGCGCCACGCCTACAAGGTGGCGGCCGATCTCGGGCAGGACATCCACCCGCGCGATGTCAGCAACCCGGTCTATGCCGCCCGGACCGTCACACAGC
This sequence comes from Allostellaceae bacterium, assembly GCA_035308865.1. Lineage (GTDB taxonomy): Bacteria > Pseudomonadota > Alphaproteobacteria > ATCC43930 > CGMCC-115725 > DATGFU01. The sequence goes on from DATGFU010000014.1 coordinate 490, forward strand.
TGGCCTTGGACAATCTTGCCGCGCTGGATGCCGGCAAGCCGCCGAATTCAGGCGGCGCCGCGCAGCATTAGGCGCTGCCAGACATCCTGCAGCCCCGCCACCAGCGCATCGATCTGCGCCTCGGTGTGCATCGGCGACGGCGTGATGCGCAGCCGCTCGGTGCCGCGCGGCACCGTCGGGTAGTTGATCGGCTGGATATAGATCCGATGCCGGCGCAGCAGCTCGTCGGAGGCCTGCTTCACCAGATGCGCGTCGCCGACCAGCAGCGGCACGATGTGGGTCTCCGACCGCATCACCGGCAACCCGGAATCGGTGAGCCGGCGCTTCACGCGCGCAACCCGCTGCTGGATCTGGTCGCGCTCGACCTGGCTGGCCTTCAAATGGCGGATCGCGGCCGCGGCGCCGGCGGCAACGACCGGCGCCATCGAGGTCGTGAAGATGAAGCCCGCTGCATAGGAGCGGATGAAGTCGACCAGCGCCGTCGATCCCGCCACGTAGCCGCCGACGCAGCCGAAGGCCTTGCCGAGCGTGCCCTGGATCAGGGTCAGGCGGTGCATCTGGCCGTCGCGCTCGGCGATGCCGGCGCCGCGCGGCCCGTAGAGCCCGACCGCATGGACCTCGTCGAGATACGTCATGGCGCCGTAGCGGTCGGCGAGATCGCAGATCTCCCTGATCCGCCCGACGTCGCTGTCCATCGAGTAGATGCTCTCGAAGGCGATCAGCTTCGGCCGGCCGGGCTCGATCTGGCGCAGCTTCCGTTCCAGATCCTCGACGTCGTTGTGCCGGAAGACGTGCTTCTCGGCGCCGGAGTGGCGGATGCCCTCGATCATCGAGGCGTGGTTGTAGGCGTCCGACAGGATGACGCCGTTCGGCAGCAGCTTGCCCAGCGTGGTCAGCGCCGAATCGTTGGCGACGTAGCCCGAGCTGAAGACGAGGGCGGCTTCCTTGCCGTGGAGATCGGCCAGCTCGCGCTCGAGCAGCACATGATAATGCGTCGTGCCGGCGATGTTGCGCGTGCCGCCGGCGCCGGCGCCGACCTGATCCAGCGCCTCGTGCATCGCCTCCAGCACCGCCGGGTGCTGGCCCATGCCGAGATAGTCGTTCGAGCACCAGACCGTGACCTCGGCGCCGGTGCGGTGGTCATAGGCGTTGGGGAAGCTGCCGGCATGGCGCTCCAGCTCCGCGAATTCGCGGTAGCGCCCTTCGGCCTTGATCGCGTCGATACGCTCCGCGAAAAAACACTCGTAATCCATGCCGCCCCGGTTCCCGCCGCCAAGCCCGACGATGCACGGCGCATCGATCCCGGCCGACGATAAGTCGATCGCAACCCGCCCAACCGCCTTGATCGAGATCAAGCCAGCGCACCGGGACTATTCCAGCCTCGCCCGCGCGCGTCAAACCCTTGTCGCGCGCAGCCGATCCGCGTCATCGTGCGATCGGGCAGGGGCCGTCCATGGAGATGGACGCAAGTCCGGCGGGGGAAACATGATGAGACGAATTGGCGCAGCGCTGCTCGTTGCCTCGGCGATCGGCCTCGGGGCCGGCGCCGCCCGGGCAGACGACAAGGTCGTGATCTGCACCGACTGGCGTGCCGAGCCCGAGCATGGCGGGCTCTACCAGGCGCTCGCGACCGGGATCTACGCCGCCAATCATCTCGACGTCGAGATCCGGCAGGGCGGTCCCAATCTCAATCAGGCCCAGCTTCTCGCCGCCGGCCGCGCCGATTTCTCGGTGCAGTCCAACAGTTTCGAACCGCTGAACTTCGTCAAGGAGGGCGTGCCCATCGTCGTGGTGGCGGCCGCGTTCCAGAAGGATCCGCAAGTGCTGATCGCCCATCCCGGCGCCGGCAACGACACGCTGCAGGAAATGCGCGGCAAGCCGATCATGATCAGCGCCGCCAGCCGCAACAATTTCTGGCAGTTCCTGAAGCTGCGCTTCGGGTTCGAGGATTCCCAGATCCGCCCCTACAACTACAGCCTGGCGCCGTTCCTGGCGAACAAGCAGGCGATCCAGCAGGGCTACCTGACCAGCGAGCCCTTCGCGATCGAGGCCGCGACCGGCGAGATGCCGGTGACGGTCCTGCTGGCCGACCAGGGCTATCAGGGCTACGCCGCGATGATCGCGACGACGCAGGCGACGATCGACAAGCGGCCGGACGTCGTCAAACGCTTCGTGGCGGCCAGCATGGCCGGCTGGAAGAGCTATATCGGAGGCGACCCCGCGCCGGCCAACTCGCTCATCCGGAAGGAGAACCCGGAGATGAGCGAGGCCATCCTCGCGAAGGCCGTCACCGGAATGAAGCAGGCGGGGCTCGTGACCTCGGGCGATGCGGCCACGCTCGGGATCGGCGCCATGACCGATGCGCGCTGGGCGGCGTTCTTCGGCTTCACGACCGAGGCCGGGATTTATCCCAAGGACCTCGATTACAAGAAGGCCTACACGCTCGCCTTCATCGGCCACGGGCCGTGAAGCACGCCGGACCCGAGACGCTGGAGCGCCTGGCGCCGCTGCTTGCGGCGGTGCGGGCGCGCTCAGAGCTGGTCGAGCGGCGCCCCGGCGTATTCTACCGGAAGAGCCGCGCCTTCCTGCACTTCCACGAGGACCCGGAGGGGCTGTTCGCCGACATCCGGCCTGGCGACGAGTGGCTTCGCGTCAACGTCACGGAAACCGCCCATCGGGCGGAGTTCGAGGAGATCCTTGCACGGGCCTTCGACTGATCGGCCGATTGAAGATGTATCCTTATCAGACAAAGACTTTCGTCATCCCCGCGAAGGCGGGGATCCAGAGTCCCGGGCGCCGGCGCTTGCGGCCCTGGGTCCCCGCCTTCGCGGGGATGACGTCGAAGCCCTCGGTGACATCGGGAGATTTTCTGTCGGAAGCCGACCCCAAGTGTTGCCGCCCGAAGAACGCCACATTTTCCGGATAGCTTGAGGCTAGGCTGCATGTGTGGAGACAGACCGATGTCAACGTTGGCATCCCTGTGGCGCGCGGCGTGGTGGGTCGTGCCGGCGCTGATTCTGGTCGCTGCAGGGTCGGCAGTCCCGACCCCGGCCTCGGCCGCACGAGTCTGGATCGGCTTCGGGGTCGGCGTGCCGGTCTGGGGCGGCTACTACTACCCGCCCTATTACGGCTATTACGGCTACCCGTCCTACCCGTACGCCTATCCGCAATCCTACTACGCGCCGCCGGCAGCCCAGCCCGTACCCTACGGGTCGAGCAACAACACCGCGACCCAGAACTGCCGCGATTACAGCTCGACACAGACGATCGACGGGCAGCAGCAGACCGTGACCGGCACCGCCTGCCAGCAGCCCGACGGGAGCTGGCGGATCGTCCGCTAGCGCCTCCGAGCCGGCATCGGGGCGGGGGCTGTTGCAACGCGGACGCAGTGCGCAGGATCTTGGGAAGGCCGGCGTAATTTTATTGAAAACCAGTTGTCTAGCGCTCGCGGTTACAGCATAATCGCAACCATTCCTGCACGTTTCGGTGATCCATGTCCCGCCGATTTCGCATGCCGGCCCTCGCCGGCCTGTTGCTGGTTCTTTGTGCCTCCGCTTCCGCCCGAGAAGTCCTGCCGCTGAGGTTCACCGGCGCCGCCGAACCGCAGCCGGAGAGACCTTTTCTCATCGCGATCTTCGGCGACAGCCAGGGGGAAGGGCTTGCCGCCGGGATGCGGCATCTGCTCGAATCCGACAAGACCTATCGGGTGCTGAACCGGACCAAGCCGGGGACGGCCCTCAGCCAGCCTCTCGACTATGACTGGCCGGCGGCGGTGAGCAAATTCGCCGCCGGCGAGACCGCCGATGTCGCGATCATGATGTTCGGCGGGAACGATACGTTGCCGACCCGCATCTCTGACGGCAAGCCGATCCCGTATCGCAGCGACGAGTGGGTCGCCGCTTACGAGCAGCACGAGAAGGACATGGTTTCTGCCCTGACCGGCGCCGGCATCCATGTCATCTGGTGCGGCGACCCTATCGCGTCGCAGGCGCGCTACTCCGACGACATGGCATGGCTGAACGACCGTTTCCAGGAAGGGCTGCCGAAGGAGAATGCCGAGTACCTGTCGCTCTGGACGGTGGTGGCCGACGAAAGCGGCAGCTACACGGCTTACGGCCAGGCACATGACGGGGTGACGCGGCGCCTGCGCGGCATCGACGGCATCCATTTCACCGCCGAAGGATACGAGGTCGTGGCCGACAAGGTGTTCGCCGCGATCGAGACCTGGCGGTCGTCGCGCGTCGCCTCGGCGTCGCCCTGAGTTCTCCGCCTTGCGCCGAATCCCGATCGGAATGTGCCTCGCGGCGGTCTGCCTGCTGGCCGCCTGCGGCGAGACGGAGACTCCGGGGCCGACCGGCAAAGGCACGACCGTGGCGCACGGCGCCGCGGGCTTCGCGCCGGCGACGAGGCCGCGCCGGAAGCCGCCGGACCCGGCCCTGGCCGCGCGCCTCGCGCCCGAGGACCGGCCGCTCCTGCCGTTCTTCGCAGCACTGGAGTCGATCGAGACCGGCGCTGCGGCGCAGCCGGTGGAGGTGATCCAGCTCGGCGACAGTCATACGGCGAACGATTCCTTCTCGGCCCAGCTGCGCCGGCGGCTCCAGGCACGGTTCGGCGATGCCGGGCGCGGCCTGCTGCCCGCGGGCATCCCGTTCAGGTCGTTCCTGCCCGAAGGGGCGGAGGTCACGCTCGGCGACGGCTGGGACCAGGTCGCGTGGTTCAACCCGGCCGGACCGCCGCCCTTCGACATCTCGGGGGTCCGGATCACCACGGCCCAGGCCGGGGCGACGATGGGGCTGGCGGCGACCGGCGGCGAGACCATCGAGGACGCGCTGGTCGAGATCGTGCGGCAGCCGGGGGGCGGCACGCTGGAGCTGCAGGGCGATGGCGGCACCGCCGTTCCGCTCGCGACCGCCGGGCGCGCGGAAGGGGGCGAGATCTATCGGCTCGCGCTGCCGGCCGGCACGCACCGGCTGGACCTCCGCGCGCGTGGCGACGGCCCGGTCTCGCTGCTCTCGTGGGGCTACGAGCGGCGCGGTCCCGGCATCGTCTACCTGAACCACGGCACGATCGGCGCCACGGCAAGCGTGCTCGACAATCTCGACCCGCCGACGCTCCAGCGCGAGATGGCGTTCCTCGATCCGGCGCTGATTCTCGTGGTGTTCGGGACCAACGAGGGCTTCGCGCCACATGTCGATCCGGACGATTACGCGGCCGAGTTCACCGAGAAGATCCGCGTGCTGCGCCAGTCCGCGCCCGACGCCGCGATCCTCGTGGTCGGTCCGCCCGATGCCGCGCGCTTGACCAGCCGGCCGGACGGGCTCGCGTGCACGGCCATGCCGCTGCCGAAGGCAACAAAGAAGCCGGCGAAGAAGGCGGTGGTGGCGCCGCAATGGCGGACGCCGCCGATGCTGGCCGTCGTCCGCGCGGCCCAGCGCGGCGTCGCGGCCCGCGAAGGGGTCTTCTTCTGGGACTGGGAGGCGGCGATGGGCGGTGCCTGCAGCATGGTCCGCTTCGTGGCCGAGGGAAAGGCGCTGGCCGATCACGTCCACATGCGCTCGGCCGGCTACCACGAGACGGCGGATGCCCTGTTCGACCGGCTGATGCAGGGCTACGAGACCTATCGGGGCGGACGGGTGGCGGCGCGCTGAGATGCTCTTTCCGACCCTGAACTTCCTGCTGTTCTTTATCGCCGTGGCGCTGCTGACGGCACTGTCCCGGCGGAGCTTCGCCGCGACCAAGCTCTTCCTTGTCGCCGCCAGCTATGTCTTCTACGCCTGCTGGAACTGGCGGTTCTGCTTCCTGCTCGCCTTCAGCTCGCTGGTGAGCTACGCAGGCGGAAGGCTGATCGTCGCCAGCACGGATCCGACGGCGCGGCGGCGATGGCTGACGGCCGCAATCGCGATCCATCTCGGAGTGCTGGGCCTCTTCAAGTACTTCGATTTCTTCGTCGGCTCGCTCAACGACCTTGCCCACGTCGTCGGGCTTCACCACGAGCTGCCGTTCTTCGAGATCGTCCTGCCGGTCGGCATCTCGTTCTTCACCTTCCACGGCATCTCCTACCTCCTCGACGTCCATCGCGGCCACGTGCCGGTCTGCCGGCGGCCGACCGACATGCTGCTTTATCTCTCGTTCTTCCCGCAGCTCGTGGCCGGACCGATCGTTCGCGCCGCTTCCTTCCTGCCGCAGCTCGATCGCCCTGCGCCCGCCGGCACGATCCCCGTCGGCCCGGCGCTCTCGCTCATCGTGATCGGCCTCTTCAAGAAAACGGTCGTCGCGAACTACCTGGCCACCGACCTCGTCGATCCCGTGTTCTTCGACCCGGCCGGTTTCGGGGCCGTCGACCGGCTGCTGGCGCTTTACGGCTATGCGGTGCAGATCTACTGCGACTTCAGCGCCTACAGCGACATCGCGATCGGCGTCGCGGCGCTGCTGGGATTCCGGTTTCCGCTGAACTTCGATCAGCCCTACCGCGCGGCCCGGCTCGCCGAGTT
>DATGFU010000015.1:0-9052 GCA_035308865.1 Allostellaceae bacterium
GTCGGCCTGCTCGGCGCGATGTGGATCATCGAGGGGCTGGGCTCGCTCAAGGCCGCGGAATGGGGCCGGCTGGTCTGCGATCGCTTGTCGCTGCCGGACGAGGCCGCCCGCTTCCTCCTCTACCACGGCGAGAACGACCTCTCGCACATCGCCGAGTTCGAGACGATGCTGGGCCTGGTGCTGCCGGATCCCGCCGTGGCCGCGCGCATCGTCAAGACGGCGCAGGTCACCGCGCGGCTCTACGCGCTCCAGATCGAGGAGATCGGCGCGTGACCGGGGCGGCGCAGCAGATCGCCGGCTACGACCCGGCGGATCCGGATCCCTGGCTGGCGCTGGCGCTCGACCAGAGCCTGCCGATCCTGCCAGTCGCCAAGGAGGCGCTGCTCAAGGGCAACCGCTCCTGGTCGCGCCGGTGGCTGTTCCCGATCATGCGGCCGGGCATCTTCCTCTTCTTCCTGCTGGTGAAGCTGCTGCGCGGCCTGTCGCCGACCAGCCCCAACCTCAACGACGCCCTCCATCGCCTCATCCATTGGGGCCTGCGGAATTTCTGCACGCCCGAGGCCAACACGCTGATCCTCCGGCATTTCCATATCGGCACCGAGCTGCTCGGCTTCATCAAGGCCAATGCCGGGCCGGTCGAGATCGAGACGGTGCCGCTGCGGCCGCGCACGCTCAGGGATCTGGAGGATAACGTCTTCCTCCAGCACGATCTCAACATCTACAACTTCATCATCCAGCTGAACGCCAGCCTGCGCGCCCAGGGCCGCGACCTGGTCCCGATCGCCCGGCCGGACTTCTCGATGATCTCGGAGGCGGATTTCGATCTGGCGCCACTGCCGCAGGGGCCGCTCAATTTCGTCGACGTGCAGACCGCGATCGAGGCCTATACGCCGCTCTACGCGCTCTGCCTGCCGCGTGCGGACTTCATCCGGGCGGCCAATTCGCTGCAGCTCGACGAGACGATCGCGATCTACATCGCCAAGATTCTCGGCACGGATTATCACATGGCCTTCGTCAAGAACGGCCATCCTCTGGTGCAGCTCTCGACGCTCAACGCGGGCTATCGGCTGATGATGCACGGACTCGACGTGGAAGCGCTCTACGGCTGGCTCAAGGTGCTGAAGCACCGGCAGGCGGCGGGCCTGCCGGCGGTGCCGTGAGCGCCGCGGCCGCCGTGGTGGATGGAGCCGCCGTCTACGCGGCGATCGGCACCGTCGTGGCGCTCGGCTTCGTTACCCTCGGCCTTTCCCGGGTGATCCATGCTTCCGCGACACTGGGCGCGCGGCTGCTGATCCTGCCCGGCGCGGCGCTGCTCTGGCCGGTGGTGATCATGCGGTGGCTCAGGCCATGAAGCGGGCGCACCGGACCTGGCATCGGCGGATCTGGGCGCTGCTGCCGATCCTCCTGGCCGTGCTGATCGGCGCGGCGCTGGCCGTGCGGCCCCCGGCGCCGCCGCAAGGCGAGGTTCGGGCGCCGTGAGCGCGGGATTCCAGGCGGTCCAGTGGAACCGCCACAAGCTTGTCTACGACGCACTCGTGCTGCTCGGCGCGACGCTCTGGATCGGCCTGTACCTCTTTGCGGCGCCGCTCGTTCAAGGTCCCGGGCCTGGGGTCACGCCCGAGATCCAGCGGATCCGCGCGGTCGGCACCGCCGCCTTCTTCATGCTGGTGGTGATCCTCTGCATCGGGCCGCTGGCCCGGCTCGACCGCCGCTTCCTGCCGCTGCTCTACAACCGGCGGCATTTCGGCGTGCTGACCTGCCTGATGGCGCTCGTCCATGTCGCGCTGGTGCTGTCCTGGTACCATTCGAACGGCGTGCTGCCGCCCGTCGTCTCCGTCCTGGCATCGAGCGCGCACTGGTCGAGCCTGCCCGGCTTCCCCTTCGAGGTGCCGGGCCTGCTGGCGCTGATCGTGCTGATGGTGATGGCCGCGACGAGCCACGATTTCTGGCTGGCCTTCCTGACGCCGCCGGTGTGGAAGGCGATCCACATGGCGGTCTACGCCGCCTTCTTGCTGCTCATCGCGCATGTCGCGTTGGGGGCGATGCAGAGCGAGCATTCGCCGCTCGTGCCGGCCCTGGTCATCGCCGCCGCCGTGCTGGTGAGCGCGCTTCATGTCGCCGCCTCCCGCCACGAGGCCCGGCCGCCGGCAGCGGAGACGGCCGGCTGGATCGATATCGGCCCACCCGAGACGATCCCCGACGGCCAGGCGCGCGTGATCGAGCCGCCCGCCGGCGAGCGCATCGCCGTTTTCCGCCACGGCGGCTTCCTGTCGGCTGTGGTCAGCGTCTGTGCGCATCAGAACGGCCCGCTCGGCGAGGGCCGCATCATCGACGGCTGCATCACCTGTCCCTGGCACGGGTTCCAGTTCCGCCCGGAGGACGGCTGCGCGCCGCCGCCCTTCACCGACAAGATCGCCACCTATCGGCTCAAGCGCGAAGGCGGGGCGGTGCTGGTCGATCCGTCGCCGCTGCCGCCGGGCACGCCGGTCCCGCCGCTGGCGATCGAGGCGCCATGAGCGAAGAGCCCTTCTACGTCGGGTACCTGCCGCTGCCGCGCAGCCTGCGCCGGCCGGTGGTACTGATCGTGCTGGCGCTGTTCTTTGCCGATGCCGCGCTGGCACTCGTGGCGGTACGCGGCATGAAGGGGCACGCTTCCGGCGCCTGGGGCACGTTCGGCGAGGCGCGGGTGGAAGGACGGTTCCGGTCTCACCCCTATCCGCTGCTCCAGGTCGCCGGCGACAACGGGATCCGGACGGTCTTGCTGGTCGGGGAATACAAGCACGGCGCCGGGCGCGATGACGTGCTGCCCGACGGCAGCCTCGCTGCGGCCTACGGCTACCCGATCTATCGCGGCGACCTGACGGTGCTCCAACTTGACCGGGACGTTGAACCGCTGGCCGGCGCGCCGCTGGCGATCGGCTCGGCCGCGGAACCCATCCGCACCACGCTCGACGGCGAGATCGTCGACGCCAAATGCTGGGCGGGTGCGATGAACCCGGGCGAGGGCAAGGCGCACAAGGGCTGCGGCTCGCTCTGCCTGCTGGGCGACATCCCGGCGCTCTTCATCGGGACCGGGCCGGACGGCACGCCGCATTGGTACCTGATGGCGGCGCCCGGCGGCGGCGCGGTCCGCGAAGAGGCGCGCGCCCTCGTCGGCGAGCATCTGACCCTCACGGGCTCTGTCGTCCGTACGCAGGGCCTCTCCATCTTCACCCCGGACGCGCTGCCGTGAGCGCACGAGGGCTGCCATTATTTCATCGTCATGCCCGGGCTTGTCCCGGGCATCCACGTCGTGCAGCAGCGTTTCGGCCCGACGTGGATGGCCGGAACAAGTCCGGCCATGACGAATCGAAGGAATGGATCAAGTCCAGTTGGACCCGAAGGACCGCGCTCGCCGCCCTGGCGCTGCTGCTCTGGCCGCTCCTCGGCCGGGCCGAGATCCTCCGCGACCAGCACATGCCGAGCCCGGCGCTGGGCCGCGACCTCAGCTACGACCTCTACCTGCCGCCCGACGCATCGCGGCTGGCCGGCATGCCGGTGATCTACCTCCTCCACGGCACGGATTCGGACGGCGCCGACTGGCTCGACAAGGGCGATCTGGCGGCCACCGCCGACCGCCTGATCGCCGCCGGCACCATGCCGCAGGCAGTGATCGTCATGCCCGACGCCGCCAATTCCTGGTACGTCGATTCGCCCGCGCCTGCCGGGATCGGCGCGATGGGCACGGCGATCGGCCGCGACCTGCCGGCCTGGATCGAGGCACATTACAAAGTGAGCCGCGCCCGGGAGGGCAGGGCGGTCGCCGGCACCTCGATGGGTGGGTTCGGCGCGCTCCGCTATGCGCTCACCGAGCCCGACCGCTACGCCGCCGCCGCGGTCATGAGCGGCGCCTTGTGGACCTTCCTCAAGCCCGACACGCCGGTCCAGGGCAAATTCGCCGACGCTACCGCCCGGATCTTCCAGGGCGCCTTCGGCGATCCCTTCCGCCCGTCGCTCTTCATCGCCGAAAGCCCGCTGACCGCCGCCCGCGACTTCCCCGCCTCGGCACTGCGCCCGGCGTTCCTGATGATCTGCGGCCGGAACGAGATGTTCCACATGCGCGAGGAGCAGGAGGATGCCCAGCGCATCCTCGCCGCCGCCGATATCCCGGTCGAGACCGCGCTCACCGGTGGCGACCACGACTGGGACAACTGGCGCACCATGCTGCCCCGCGTGCTGGCGTTCCTGGGATCGCACCTCAAGCCCGGCGCCGCGCCGGTGACGGCCGGGCACATGGTGACCGTGAAATCGCATTCGTGATTGCTTCGCCGCATCCCCTCTCCGCCCCTGGGGGCGGAGAAGGTCGGGGTGAGGTGGGGGATAGCTCGGAGCGTCGGCGAAACCCACCTCACCCTCCCGCTGCGCGGGTCCCTCCCTCTCCCCCCCTGAAGGGCGGAGAGGGGCTCATCTCCGTCAAAGCTCCCTCTCCCGCGGCGCCGATCAAGGTCCGCCCATGCCGGCCGATCGGCTCCAGTCCTCCAAGGACAGGATCATGCCCGACAGGGTCGGATGCGCGCTGATCGACCGGATGAAGGCGTTGTCCGCCACAACGACCGCGCTCGCCCCGACGGCGACGGCGAACGCGAGGTAGAGCGTGTCGTAAGTCGAATGATTGGCGGCGATGCCGATGTCCAACGCCGCTTCATGGAGGTTCATCTGCGCGGTCGGTGTCGGCTCGATCTGGGCACGGAGCAGCGCCAGCCCCTCCCGCGCTTCGTCGGGCGTGAGGAGCTTCCGGCGCACCTGGAGCCACAGGACGTTGGTCGCCTCGTTCAGCCAGAAATCGGGGACGAGCAGGTCCGGCTCGGTCTGCACGAAGGCGGCGGCCAAGTCGCTGTCCGGCTCCCTGAGCACCCATTTCAGCCCGACGGACGCATCGACGACGAAGGACAAGGGATCAGCCGTCCTCGTCCGGTCCCGCAAGAGTGTTCAGCCGCGCCGCACGCGACTCGCGAAGAAGCTCGGCGGCTGATGGCGATCCGCGCCCCGCCGTACGCCGCCGGAACTCGGCCAGGCGCTCGGCGACTCGCTGCCGCTCCGCCATCGGGTCGTTATCCCCCGCCAGGGCGAGGCGGAGAATCTCCCGATGCTCCGCTTCCGCCGAGCGCCCGTGCTCCGCCGCCCGGATGCGCAGGCGCCGGACGACATCCTCATCCAGGTTGCGGACCGTAAGCGTCGCCATCGAACGTCCCCGTGCTGTCAAGCGCTGCAATGACAGCATAAGCGATGGCGCGGTCCCTGTGAAGGTCAGTGAAGAAGTGGCCAATGTGCCGGGCCGGATCGAAATTCGCCGGTCCGCTGATGCCGAGCGACAGTCCGCAGCCCCGGAGGACGATCTCTTGCCCCAGCTATCGCCATACCCCGGCGAACAGGGTACCGCCACTATCGCCGCGGCAACCCTGAGCGCAGAACACCTGTCCGGCCAGGGAACAACCCGGCTTGCTCGATGCCCGCCACCCTCTCCCGCGGTGCGGGCGAGGGGCTTGATCTCCCGGGTTCGTAGCGTCTGCCCGCCGAAACACGCTATAAATGCCGCCCATGGAACAGACCCTCGCGGGCCGCCGGATCCTGCTGGTGATCTCCGGCGGCATCGCCGCCTACAAGGCGCTCGACCTGATCCGCCGGCTGCGCGAGCGCGGGGCGGCGGTGCGCTGCGTGATGACCGCGGCGGCGCAGCATTTCGTGACGCCGCTGGCCGCCGCCAGCCTCGCGGAGGACAAGGTCTATACCGACCTCTTCTCGCTCACCGACGAAAGCGAGATGGGCCATATCCGCCTGTCGCGCGAGGCCGACCTCGTGCTGGTGGCGCCCGCCACCGCCGATCTCCTCGCCAGGATGGCGGCCGGGCTCGCCAACGACCTCGCCTCCACGCTGCTGCTCGCGACCGACAAGCCGGTCATGGTCGCGCCCTCGATGAACGTCATGATGTGGGGCCACGCGGCGACCCAGGCCAACATGGCGCTGCTCGAACGCCGGGGCATCCGCCGCGCCGGGCCGGTACCGGGCGACCTCGCCTGCGGCGAGTTCGGCTCGGGCCGGATGGCCGAGCCGCTCGACATCGCGGCCGCCGTCGAGGCCTTCTTTCGCGACGGTGCCGTGCTCGCCGGCAAGCGCGCCTTGGTGACCAGCGGCCCGACCTGGGAGCCGATCGACCCGGTGCGCTTCATCGCCAACCGCTCCTCCGGCAAGCAGGGCCACGCGATCGCCGGCGCGCTCGCCGGCCTCGGCGCCGCGGTGACGCTGGTCTCAGGTCCGAGCCACGAGCCCGTGCCGCCGGGCGTCGCGCTCGTGCCCGTCGAGACGGCGCGCGAGATGCTGGCCGCCTGCGAAGCGGCGCTGCCCGTCGATGTCGCGATCTTCGCCGCCGCGGTCGCCGATTGGCGGGCGGAGGACACGGCGCCGCAGAAGCTCAAGAAGACCGGCGCCTCGCCGCCGGTCCTGCGCCTCGCCGAGAACCCCGACGTGCTCGCAACCATCGCCAAGCCCGGCCCGCGCCGTCCGCGCCTCGTCGTGGGATTCGCCGCCGAGACCGAGAACATCCTCGAGAACGCCGACGCCAAGCGCCGCCGCAAAGGCTGCGACTGGCTCCTCGCCAACGACGTCTCGGCCGGCACCGGCACGTTCGGCGGCGAGACCAACACGCTCCACCTCCTGACCGGCGACGCCGCCCCGGTCGAGAGCTGGGCCGATCTCCCCAAACCCGCGCTCGCCGACCGCCTCGCCCGCCGCATCGCCGAGACGCTCGGGTAATGCAGAACGGCCCCCTCCCCCTGACCCCCTCCCGCCAGGGAAGGGGGAACGCTGCCGCAAGGATCTCCCCCTCCCCACGCGGGAGGGGGGTGGGGGGAGGGGGCTAGGCTCCCGATGCTCGACGTCGAGCTCCTCCTCCTCGACCCGCGCCTCGCCGAATGGGGCTTCCCGCATTGGGGCTCGGATCTGGCGGCCGGGCTCGATCTCTTCGCCTGCCTAGCCGAACCGCTGGTGCTGCCGCCGCAGGCCCCGGCCCAGCTCGTGCCCGCCGGCTTCGCGATGCGCATCGGCGATCCCTTCTGGGCCGCGATGGTCTACCCGCGCTCCGGCCAGGGCCACAAACGCGGGCTGGTGATGGGCAACGCAGTGGGCGTGATCGACCCCGACTACGAAGGCCAGGTCATGATCTCCGCCTGGAACCGCAATCCGGACACGGCGCTGACGATCGAGCCCGGCGAACGCATCGCCCAGATGGTCTTCACGCGCGTGGTACGGCCGAGCTTCCGGGTGGTGGAGCGGTTTGCGACGCCCAGCCGCCGCGGCGCCGGCGGGTTCGGATCGACGGGGTGAGGGGAACTGACGAGAAGCAAGTGATTCCAGCTGCTTTCTCCTTTGCCGCTTCTTCTCCGCGGTACTTTCCGGCGGTACTTAGCTACGATATTCTGCCGGCGATCGGAGACCGGAAGGGGGCCTGAATGAACAAGCTCGTTGCGCTGGTTCCGGTCGTTCTTGCCTGGGCCTGCATTGGCGCCGGTTCGGAAGCCGGTGCCGCCACGGCCGATGAGGACGCCATCCAGCAGGTGGTCGGCGGGTACTTTGCCGCCTTTGCCAAGGATTCAGCGGCCGCTTCGGATTTCTACGGGGAGCCGGCGCTCATCGTTCGGCCGACGCAGGTTCGGGCGCTCTCCACCGCGGCAGAGGTGCAGGGCTTCCTCGTCGAGGAACTGGCAAGGCTGAAGCCCCAAGGCTATGCCTATTCCAATATCGGCGAGCACCACATAAGGATGCTCAACCCGGCAACCGCACTGTACAGTGCGGTTGCGCAGCGCATGAAGGCCGACGGGACCGAGTTGATGAAGGTCGGATTCACCTACCTGCTCCATAAGGATGACGCGGGATGGAAGATCCACGAAAACATCGCAACCGATCTGGATAAACTCGTTAAGTCAGAGTGATACTCACAGCGGCTGGGAAAATAGCGGGACATGGGGTGATTACTCCCTCATCTCCACAGATCAGCGTTCGCTCCGCCGCATGTTGCTCCAGGCCACCTGGGCGATGCCGATGACGGCCAGGATCGTGCCGTAGACGGCCCAGTGGACGTCGCTCACCATGAAGCCGCGGAGGATAAAGCTCGGCCCGATGTCCAGCCCCTGCATCGTCCACACGGCGCCCATCAGGATCATCAGGAGGCCGATCAGGCTGCTGACGATCCTCATGACCACGTCGAAGATGGTGCGCATGCGCCCGGACCGAATGCCTGCCGCGAAAGGGCGATCAGAGTAGCGGTTGAAAATCGGAACGACAACGATAGGACGCGCCGCGCGTGACGGATCGCCGGAGCCAGTAGCGCTTCGCTCCGGGACTGCCTACATTCCCGGCATGCCCCTCGGCCTACCGGTATGATCCACAGGCCGGGGACGTGAATCTGCGAGGAGAAACCGTGATGGCCGTGTCGCCCAAGCCCGATCCGCAGCCGCTTCCGGAATTCCGCGGGCGGATCTACGACAGCATCCTCGACACGATCGGCGCCACGCCGCTGGTGCGCATCGGCAAGCTGGCGAAGCAGTACGGCGCCAAGGCCGACATCGTCGGCAAGCTCGAATTCTTCAACCCGCTGAGCTCGGTCAAGGACCGCATCGGCCGCGCCATGATCGAGGCGGCGGAGGCGTCCGGGCGGGTCAAGCCCGGCACGGTGATCGTCGAGCCGACCTCGGGCAATACCGGCATCGCGCTCGCCTTCGTCTGCGCCGCCAAGGGCTACCGGCTGATCCTGACCATGCCCGAGAGCATGTCGGTCGAGCGCCGCAAGATGCTGAAGCTGCTGGGCGCCGAACTGGAGCTGACGCCGCCGGCGCTGGGCATGCGCGGCGCCATCGCGCGCGCCGAGGAGCTGGTGGCGACGCTGCCCGACGCCATCATCCTGCAGCAGTTCGAGAACCCGGCAAACCCGGCGGTCCACCGCGCCACCACCGCCGAGGAGATCTGGACCGACACGGCGGGCAAGGTCGACATCGTCGTGAGCGGCGTCGGCACCGGCGGC
>DATGFU010000016.1:0-4962 GCA_035308865.1 Allostellaceae bacterium
CGTCGAAGACCTGGCCGCCCAGGCTGGCACGGGCCTGTTCCAGTTTCTCGAGAAGCTTGCGGTAGACATCCCCCTCGCGCGTCTCCTCCGCCACCAGGTTCCACAGGTGGCAGACCTCAGTCTGGCCGATGCGGTGGATGCGGCCGAAGCGCTGCTCCAGGCGGTTCGGGTTCCAAGGCAGGTCATAGTTGACCATCAGGTGGGCGCGCTGGAGGTTGATGCCCTCGCCGGCCGCGTCGGTGGCGAGGAGCACCTTGACCTCGGGGTCGTGGCGGAATGCCTCCTGGGCCTTGAGCCGCTCCTCGCGGCCGAGACCGCCGTGGATGGCAACCACGGCGTCCTGACGGCCCAGCAGTGTCGTGACCTTGCCGACGAGGTAGTTCAGCGTGTCACGATGCTCGGTGAAGATGACGAGCTTCTGGCTCGGCGAGGCGACAGGCTTGGGCGGCGCAGGGACGCCGGCATCATATCCCGCGGGCTCGTCGTCCAGCTGGCTTCGGATGATCGCCGGCGTGAAGATCTCGCCGATGAGCGAGGCCAGCTCGCGCCACTTCTTGTCCTCGCCGCCGCGACGGATCGCGTGGGCGAGGCGTTCGAGCCGGATGAGGGTTTCGATCTCGGCGCGCAGCTCGGCGATCGAGCGGGCGGCCGTGGCCTCGTCGAGAATCTGGTCTTCGGCCTCTTCGACTTCCCGGTCCGGCGCTTCGTCGAGATCTTCGGCGGCATCCGCGTCGATCACCGGGATGCTGGACGCGATGGCGCTGTTGATCTGCGCGCCCCGTTGCAGCAGTTCCAGCTCGCGCAGCCGGCTTTCCAACCGCTCGCGGCGGCGGCGGAGCGACTGGTAGATCGCCTCGGGAGATGACGCCAAGCGGCGCTGCAGGATCGTCAGGGCGAAGCCGACCGTGCCGGCCCGCTTGTCGTTCTGGAGCGCGTCAGCGCGGTCGAACTCGTCGCGAACGTATCCCGTGACCTCCTTGTAGAGCCCGGCCTCGGCGTCGGAGAGCTTGTAGGGCACCGTGTAGGCGATGCGCTCGGGGAAGAGCCGCTTCGAGTCGAACTTGAGCAGGTTCTCTTTCACCATCCGCCGCATGAGATCGGACACGTCGGCGGTGTGTGCCCCGTCGCGGAACCGCCCCTCGAAGCGGTCGCCGTCGAGCAGGGCCATGAAGAGCTGGAAGTCTTCCTCCTTGCCGTTGTGCGGCGTCGCCGTCATCAGCAGGAAGTGGCGCGTCAGCGTCGAGAGCAGCTGGCCCAGGCGGTAGCGCTTCGTATAGCTGATCTCCCCGCCGAAGAACGTGGCGGAGAGCTTGTGGGCCTCGTCGCAAACCACCAGGTCCCAGCCGCAGTCCGGCGCCTTGAGCTTCGCCTGCACGTCCTCGTCGCGCGACAGCTTGTCGAGCCGGGCGATCACCAGGTTGGTCTCGCGGAACCAGTTGCCGGTGGCGGCCGCTTCCAGCTTGTCGTTGGTCAGGATGTCGAAGCGCAGGCCGAAGCGCCGTAGCAGCTCGTCCTGCCACTGCTCGGCGAGGCTGCCGGGGCAGACGACGAGGCAGCGCTGGAGGTCGCCGCGGGCGATCAGCTCCTTGATCAGGAGCCCCGCCATGATGGTCTTGCCGGCGCCAGGATCGTCGGCCAGCAGGAAACGCAGCGGCTGGCGGGGCAGCATGCACTCGTAGACCGCGGTGATCTGGTGCGGCAGCGGCTCGACCATCGAGGTGTGGACGGCGAGGACGGGGTCGAAGAGATGCGCAAGATGGATGCGCTGGGCCTCGGACACGAGCCGGAACAGCTGACCGTCGCCGTCGAAGCTCCACGGCCGGCCCTCTTCGACGAGTTCGATCCGCGGCTCATCATGGCGGTACAGCAGCTCGTTCGCGACCTTCCCGGCGGCGTCTTTGAAGGTCAGCTCGACCACGTCCGAGCCATGCCACTGGACGCTGACAACCGTGGCCAGCCCGGTCGGCAGAATCCCCCGAATCGTGGCGTTCGGCTTTAGGTCTTCGAGCGCTGCCATCGGTCCCGCCGTCGATGCGGCGCCACCCTGTGGGAGAAATCATCGATTGAAAAGGGGGAAGCGGCCGTCCCGTCAACTGGGTGATGGCCGGCCTTGCAGCTCGGGGCCTTGAGGCCCTTACACTGGCACGCGCGCCCACTCAAAAACGCGGTGCTGCTGCTCCCGCAGGAATGCCACCTCGTCGTGGACTGTGTAGCCGAGCACCTGTGCCGCCGCGACGAAGCCCTTCAGGGTCGTCGGATCCATGTCCCCGGTGGCCACGTTCGCCTTGTTTACAACGACGGCGCTCAGCATCGGCCAGCCCTTGTGATGACTGTATACAACCAGGCCCCAAAGGTGGCCGTTCATGGCGTAATGAACCTGGTTCCAGTCGGCACCACTCGCGTCGGCCAGCTCCTTGTAGCTCAGGAACCGCCCCCGCGCGGCAGCAGCTCGGATCAGGTCGTACGACTTGTCGAATTCGAGCCCCTTGCCAGTCCGGCGCTCAAGCTCGCGCATCGCTTCCAGGCAAGCCGGCAGATGCATCGCCTGCTTTTTGCGGTGGTTCTAGATGAGGGCTCGCAGGCGGGAGATCTCCAGCTCGGTCACCTCGATCGGCATTCGCCAGTCCTCGCGGCATGATCGTTCGATCATCATGCCAGCATGCGGCTGGGAGCGCGATGACTGAGGCCGCCGCGGGCGCGCGCGAGGCCGTGAATGCCGTAGGCGCTGCGCTTGATCTCGATGCCGGCGCTCCATGCGCGGGATAGCGGGCGGTCACTTTGGACGAGGCTGCCGCGCAGGCGCACGCGCGAAGCAACAGGCCGTTTGGCTGAGGCTATCGCGCGCACGAAGAGCTGGCCGTAAAATGGCCCCGTAGGCTAGGCCGACCAAGAACTGATAACTGGAGAAGCGGTGATGAATGTCGCCATGGTGCTCAATCTACTCGCGGCGGCGGCCGGGCTTGTAGCCGCATGGTGGTGGTACAAGGCGAGCGAGGTGCCCTCGCAGCCCCTGTCGGCGTTCTTCGGGCAGGGCAAGTCCGGCGACGAATTGGAGCAGGCTCGTGACCACACGGCGGGCCTCGCCTTCGCGGCGACGAGATCTGCCGCGTCCAACAAGGTGGCGGCGATCTGGACAGCGACCTCGGTGTTGCTTTCCGCACCTGCATGACAAGCCTCCGCCCCACGCAGCTCCGCTTCCTCGTCGCCGTGGCCTCCAACGATGGTGTGACCCTCTGGCCGCGGTCGCAGCAGAGCCGCACCGCCGCAGTGCTTGCCGAACTTGGCCTGGTCGACGGACGGCCGCACGGGCGGCATCCCGGATTCGTCCACTGGCGGTTGACCGAGGCCGGGCTTGCGTGGCTGGCCGATCACGGGTTCGCCGCGAAACCGGAGGCAGTATAGGGCACCGACTTCCTCGACTCGACAGCCGCGCATCTTTCGTTCTCTAACGTTCAATAATCTGGCATACGTTCTATTAAGGTGTCGGCACTATACCGACGCCCTTCCTCAACCGAAGGCGGTCACGATGGCACGCAAACCCGTCTCTCCCCCAGCTTCCGCAACTGCACCGTCGCCGGCCCGGCAGACGAAGCGCCGCACGCGCCCGACGGTCGCCCAGGCTGGGCCGCATCCCGTCGACGTCCATGTCGGCTCACGCGTTCGTCTGGCTCGGCTCCTTGCCGGCAAGACACAGCAGTGGCTCGCGGCGCAGGTCCAGCTGACGTTTCAGCAGGTCCAGAAGTACGAGCGCGGCGCCAACCGCATCTCGTGCAGCATGCTGTCCGAATTTGCGACGGCGCTGGATCGGACCATCCCTTGGTTCTTCCTTGAAGGTCCGGTCGAAGCATCCGAGGCCGGCAAGATCAACCATGAAGTCGGCGAGCGTCAGCGGCTCACCTACGAGCTGACCAGCAACTTCGCCAGGATCAAGAACGAGCGGGCGCGGCAGCATCTGGTCGCGCTCGTTCGAGCCTTTACTGAGGGCCAACCCAGAGAGGCGGAGGCCGGGCCGAAGGTCGATCGGCGCAAAGCTTCCGCCTAGATATCGTTGCATACTGTTGGGGCCGGAACCGCTCATAGAGCCCGCGCAGCGCGCTGATCGCGCCGCCAGCCTAGGGGTGGCTGAGGCGCGGCAGCCCGTCGGATAGGCCGCTGGCCCAGCCGACGGTGAGTCCGATATCGAGCGCCAGAATATGCATGCTTTTATGCGTTTCTCATTCGGCAGCCGCGGCGGGTGTGCGGAGGAGAGTCACCGGGAGATCGGGGCCAATGACAGTGACAGAAGTGGGGTGCACCCCATGACTGAGGCACTAAAACCGGGGACAGGTCTCGGCAGTTGATCTTGCGGCGGGTGGTACCACCCGCCGCAACTTTCGCGCGCTTTCCTCATACTCTTCTGGCGACAGGTAGTCGAGCGCCGAATGCAGCCGCTGTCGGTTATAGACGGTTTCGATGAAGGCGCCGATGCGGGCGCGCGCGTCGGCGACGTCGCGATAGGCACTGCCGTCGACCTCCTCTTGCTTCAAGGTCTTCATGAAGCTCTCGGCCTTGGCGTTGTCGTAGGGATTGCCGACCCGGCTCATGCTGGCCTGGATGTCGTGGGCTTCGAGGACTGCCGTGTAGTCGCCGCAGGCGTACTGCACGCCGCGGTCGGAGTGGTGGATCAGGCTGCCCGGCGCCGGCCGGCGCGCGGTGATCGCCATCTCGAGGGCCGCGATCGCCAGCTCGGCCCGCAGGTGGATCTCGAACGCCCAGCCGACGACCTTGCGGCTGAAGGCATCGAGCACGATCGCCAGGTAGCCGAACTCCTCCGCCAGATGCACGTAGGTGATGTCGGCGACCCAGAGCTGGTCGAGGCTCGTCACCTCCAGGCCGCGCGCCAGGTTCGCCACGACGCGCCAGCCATGCTTCGAGTCCGTCGTCCTCGGCACAAACGGCCGGCGCCGCTGGCACAGGAGATTG
>DATGFU010000017.1:0-3707 GCA_035308865.1 Allostellaceae bacterium
GAGCAGCCGGCCGCGGTGCCGCAGGAGTTCATCCCGAGCTCTTGCGACAGGTGGTAGAAATTCTCTTCGTTCGCGGTTCGGTAGACCGCCGACGACTGGCCGTAGAGATACCCGATCTCCCAGGGGTGGCCGCCGGCAAGCGTGCCGTCCAAGGCGACGCGCAATCGATAGGTGTTGATGTCGTCGGTGTACTCGCGGAGTCCGCTCTCGAACCGACGGGTCAGGATCGGCACGTCCGAGTTGGCGACTGCGCCTGATTCCGACACGAAGGCGGCATTGTTCGTCGGGTTGTAGGGATTCGGTACGAAGGTGCCGGTCGAAGGGTTCAGGTAGTTCGCGGCGATGAAGAGGCCGCTCGGGAACTGCGGCGTCGGCGTATTGTAGCCGGCCGGCTCCGGGGCAAGCAGCTCGGAGGATTGCCGGTCCGTATAGAAGGCTTCGACGGTGGCCGTGATGCCGGCGGCCAGGTCGTAGTGCGCGGCGAGGTTGATCTGTCGGCGATCGAGCCCGATGACCAACCCCTGGATCGGCAGGAAGTCGAAAGCGACACAGCAGCCTGGGAAGGCGACATCGCCGGGGGTGAGCCCGCCGCCGGCGGTCACGCCGTTGCCGAGCTGCTCGGTGCCGAGGGTGTAGGCGAGCGCGGCCGGAATCGCCGAGTTCAGCCCGTGGGGGAAATAGTATGGAACCGACCCACCGCCGCCGGCCGGGGTCTGCTGAATGAGACCGAGCGCTCCGCTGATCCGGCTGGAGGTGGCGGCGAACTGGTTGATGTCTGCTTCGGGATGCTCGTCCACCGACCAGGCGCGGGCCGCGCTCAAGACCGGGTCCTCGTGCGATTCCCCGACGTTGATGACGATGTTGCCGCGGTCGAAGTCGGAGCCGATCGTGGAATAGACGCTGTAGCGCTGGCCGTCGCCATAGCTGGTCTCGCCGAACCCGCCGCCGAGCTCGACGCCCTGGAAATGCTGCTTGGTGATGATGTTGATGACGCCGGCGATGGCGTCGGCGCCATAGATCGACGACGCGCCGTCGCGCAGCACGTCGATATGGTCGATCATCGACACCGGAATGTTGTTGAGATCGACCGCATCCGAGGTACCCTGTGTATCGGTGAACGGAAAGCGCTGACCGTTCACCAGGACCAGCGTGCGCAGCGGGCCCAGATTGCGCAGGCCCATCTCGGAGGCGCCGAGGCCGCCATTGTTGGTGGTGGACGAGATGCCGCCGCTGAAATCGACGGCTGGAATCTTGCGCAGCACGTCCTCGACGGTATTGGCTTCCTGCTGCCAGATCTGCTCGCTACTGATGACCGCGATCGGATTGGCGCTCGCGGCGTCGGAATCGGCGATGCGCGATCCGGTAACCACGACCGTCTCCAGCGGCACCGCGGAGTCGGCCGTCTGCGCCGGTTGCTGCGCCGCCGCCGGTCCGGCCGCCATGACCATCGCCCGCGCGCAGAGCACGAGCGGGATTGTGGCAGGCAGGGATCTTACCGGCCAAAAATGCTTCATCGCCCCGCCCCCGTGCGATGCCGCCGCTTCTCGCGACGGTTTGGAATTTCGCCGCCAGCGTTGCTCCGGCCCGAGCACAGGTCAAGCGATTAGCCGCGCGAATCGTTGCCGATCGAGGCCGGTCACTACTGATGCGGCGTTGCAGGTTCCGGAACTGTCTCCGCCGCGGCTTGCGGCGCGATGACCATTCCGGGGGGCGGGTCCACGCCGGCTTTGTGCAGTCCATCGCGAATAACGCGCGCCTCGGCGAGAAAGGCGGGCTCGTGGCTGATCTGCAGCAGGCCCCACGTCGAGTTCTCGGGGTTGAGCTTCAGATAAAGCTGTCCGGTCGCGACGGCCTCGCTGTGATAACCCGAGAGTTCGAACGCGGCGGTCATGAAGAAGGGCGGCCAGGCATCCTCGGGGTCCTCCACGGCCGCCTCGCGGAACTCGGCGATTGCCGCGTCATATTCGTGGAGGAACACATGCACCGTGCCCAGCTCCCTGTGATGGTCGCCGACCCTCGACGCCGTCTCGGTGAAATCCCGGAGCGCATCGCGAAACCAGCCCCGCGCCCACTCCACGTTCGCAAGGGACTCGTAACCGTTATTGGTCATGGGAAACGTATCGATGACGTGGCGGCATTCCGCCGTCGCGTCGTCCCATCGCTCGAGCAGCGTGAAGATGAAGGATCGGCAGCTATGCGGGTCGAGCGCCTCGGGCCTGACCTCGCTAGCATGTACGGCGATGTTCAACCCCGCCTCGGCCCAGGCCGCGCGCTGCTCGGCTGATTTGTAGTAGCCGCTCGCAACGAGACTGGAATAATACCTGCAACCATCCGCCAGGAAGTTATAGTTATCGGGCCTCAACGCGCGCCCTCTGTCCAGCAGCCGCAAGCCCTCCGCGACATCCTCGCGTCGATGTTCATCGACGATTTTGTCGAACCGGGCGAGTACGTTTTCGGGATCGTTGTCGTCCGCCGGTTTCGCCAGCTGATCGGCTGTCCAACGGTCATTGACCTTGTTGGCGATCTCGTTCCAAACGGCGCTCACCAACTGGCGCTCGGGAAAGGAACCGTCCGGGGCCGTCCGGCCGAGATCCGAGGCGCCGACGATCTCGCCGCTGACGGTGTCGACGAGCTGAAGGTTGACTCGATATGAGGAGTCCAGCTTCCGCAAGCTCGCGGTCACGACATGGCGGACGTGAAGCTGCCGGCCCAGCAGGTGGTCGTCGACCGGCTTCCCCTTCAAGGCAAAGACGGCGTTGCGCGGCGCGACCGAATAGAATCCGCTGTGGATCAGCATGAAGATCACGTCTTCCGTCAGCGTGTCCGCGGTCAGATCGAGCGAGGGATCACCGGTCAGATTCTGGATCGGCAGGACCGCCACCGACCGCAGCGGCGGCACGTCTCCCTCGGTCCGATGCCATGGGCTCCACCGCAGCACCGTGATGAGGACGGCAGTAATCAGCGTCGCGGCCAGCGCAGGCACCAGGAGGCGCCCCCGACCGCGCAGCGGGCGATCGGGCTGCGGCGCCGCAGGGGGTGGCGCTTCCGATTGTGTGGCCTTCACCTCGCTTTCCGCCGTGACGGACGCCAGAAACCGGTATCCGCGTCCCGGGACAGTCTGGATGTAGCGGGCGCCGTCAACGCCGTCGCCGAGCGCCTTTCTCAGCGCCGAGAGGTGAACGGCGAGTGTGTTTTCCTCGACCACCGTCGAGCCCCACACAGCGTGCATCAGCTCGTCCTTGGTCACGAGTTCGCCGGGTCGCTGCACCAGTGCGAGGAGAAGGTCGAACGCGCGCGTGCCGAGTTCCACTGGGCGCCCGTCGGCGATTAGCTCGCGACGACCGACCAGCACGCGAAAGCGTCCGAAAATGAAGGTACTCCCTTCGCTCATCCGCCCGGCGAGGCCCCGCTTCACGACACTTCACCTTACTTCATACCAGCATCCGGGACCGCGCAGCGAGAGCCGGCGCATCCTCCTGCCGATTGTCGATCCGGCAAGGAGAAGGGTTCCGCCCGTGTCCGCTCTTGCCCAGAGCGCCATCCACCTCGTCGACGCCTTCGGCCGTCGTGCGGAAGGGCAGTGGGACCTGGCTGCGCTCGAGGGCAGGGTGGGCCTTCTCCAGTTGCTCCTGGACAGGCTGGGCGTGGGCATTGTTGTGGTCGGTAGGGAAGGGGCGGTCCTCTTCGCCAATCGGACCGGGCGGGCG
>DATGFU010000018.1:0-3036 GCA_035308865.1 Allostellaceae bacterium
AGCAGCTGCAGCACCCGCCGGCGGGTAGGATCGGAAAGGGCCTTGAACACCGAGCTCATGATAAGACGATTAGCTAATCGTCTAAATGAGTCAAGCGGAGATCGTTTCTGGCTCCGTCGATGCCGTTAGTGGCGCATTCCAGCCGCCTCAGCCTAGAAGTCACCTGATGACCGTCCTCTACATCGACGCCGACGCGTGCCCCGTGAAGGAGGAGGTCTATCGGGTCGCCGGCCGCCATGGCCTTGAGGTATTCGTCGTCTCCAACAGCTGGATCCGCGTCCCGACCTCGCCCAAGATCGCCCGGGTCGTGGTCGACCAGGGCGCCGACGTGGCCGACGACTGGATCGCCGAGCGGGCCGGGCCGGGCGACATCGTCGTCACCGCCGACATTCCCCTGGCGCAGCGGGCGCTGGCCGCCGGCGCCCAGGCGCTGCATCCCAATGGACGCCTGTTTACCACCGACAGCATCGGCGGCGCCCTGGCCTCACGCGCGATCGGCGAGCACCTGCGCTCGATGGGCGAGATCACCGGCGGCCCGAAGGCGTTTACGCCCGCCGACCGCTCGAAGTTCCTCCAGGCGCTGGACGCGGCCGTGGTTAGAGCGAAGCGGCGCTGAGCCCACCGCTCTTCCCCGGGAAAGCGGACCTTCGAATG
The DNA here is from genome assembly GCA_035308865.1 of Allostellaceae bacterium. GTDB lineage: Bacteria > Pseudomonadota > Alphaproteobacteria > ATCC43930 > CGMCC-115725 > DATGFU01. The sequence goes on from DATGFU010000018.1 coordinate 655, forward strand.
CAGCGGCTCGCCGCTAGAACGCGTTTTCGCCCGTGATCGCCCTACCCAAAATCAGCGCGTGCACGTCGTGCGCGCCCTCGTAGGTATTCACGGTCTCCAGGTTCGCGGCGTGGCGCATCACGTGGTACTCGCCGGAAATGCCGTTGCCGCCGTGCATGTCGCGCGCCTCGCGGGCGATGGCGAGCGCCTTGCCGCAGTTGTTGCGCTTCATCAGGCTGATGGCTTCCGGAACCCAGGCCCCCTGGTCGATCAGCCGGCCGAGCGCCAGCGCGCCTTCGAAGCCGAGGGCGATCTCGGTCTGCATGTCGGCCAGCTTCTTCTGCACCAGCTGGCGCGCCGCCAGCGGCTTGCCGAACACCTTGCGGCTGGCAACGTAGTCGCGCGCGGCGTGGAAGCAGAACTCGGCCGCGCCGATCGCCCCCCAGGCGATGCCATAGCGGGCCTTGTTGAGGCAGGAGAACGGCCCGCGCAGGCCCTGCACGTCGGGCAGCATCGCATCTTCCGGCACGAACACGTCCTGCAGTGAGATCTCGCCGGTCACGGACGAGCGCAGGGAGAGCTTGTTGAGGATCTTCGGCGTCTCGAAACCCTTGGCGCCGCGCTCGACCAGGAAACCGCGGATGATGCCGTCGAGCTTGGCCCAGACCAGGGCGACGTCGGCCAGGGGCGCATTGGTGATCCACATCTTCGCGCCATCGATCAGGAAGCCGCCGTCGACAGGCTTGGCCACCGTGCGCATCGACGCGGGATCGGAGCCGCCGTCGGCCTCGGTCAGGCCGAAGCAGCCGATGATCTCGCCCCGCGCCATGCCCGGCAGCCACTTGCGACGCTGCTCCTCGGAGCCGAACTCGTAGATCGGGTACATCACCAGCGACGACTGCACGCTCATCGCCGAGCGGTAGCCGCTGTCGATCGCCTCGATCTCGCGGGCGATCAGCCCATAGGCCACGTTGTTGACCGCCGCGCCGCCGTAAGCCTCCGGCAGCGTCGGGCCGAGGAAGCCGAGCTCGCCCATCTCGGTCATGATCTCGCGGTCGAACCGCTCCTCGGCGAAGGCGCTGACAACCCGCGGCAGCAGCTTCTCGCGGGCGTAAGAGCGCGCCGCCTCCGCCACCATCCGCTCCTCCTCGGAAAGGCGCGAGGTGAGATCGAGCGGATCGTCCCACTGAAACGTCTTGCGGGTCTCGCCGGTGTCGAGGGCCATTCCTTGAACTCCTGTTTGGGTCTTTATGGCGCGAGGCGGTGGTGGCGGGAAGGTCAGCAAGTATAACCGCAGAGGACGCCGAGGAGGCGCGGAGGGCGCTGAGGTGAACGAGAACGCGATTGGCGAGAGGGTCCTTGGGTGTGCGCTGACAGTCCATCGTAACACCGGACCGGGCTTGCTGGAGAGCACCTACGAAGCGTGCCTGGCGCATGAACTGAGGAAGGCCGGAATCGACTACCAGCGACAGCTCACGCTGCCGCTGGTCTATGACGGTGAGGTGATCGAGACGGGCTATCGCCTAGATCTCTTGGTCGCAAGCTCGGTGGTCGTCGAGATCAAGGCGGTGGAGCTCCTCTTGGAGGTCCACCGCGCCCAGTTGCTCAGCTACCTGAAGCTAGGCGGCTACCGTCTCGGTTACCTGCTGAACTTCAACGTTCCGCTCATGAAGAACGGCATCACCCGCATGGCCAACGGCCTCTAACTCCGTGCCCTCTGCGATATCTCAGCGACCTCCGCGGTTATACTTACCGACCTAGACGCCGCAACGCAGCTATCCAGCTAGGTCCCCGTATAGACGCCCTTTCGCTTTTCGACGAAGGCGGCGATCGACTCCTGTTGGTCGTTGACGGCCTTGCGGCCGAAACCGAGGCAGACGCTCTCGTAGCGCAGCGCGTCGTCGAGGTCGGCGTCCTGGTTGTGCTGCAGCACGCGCTTGGACATGCGCATCGCCAGCGGCGGCCATTGCGCCATCTCGCCCGCCAGCGCCACGGCTTCGTCGAGCAGGCTCTCGGGTTCGACCAGGCGGTCGAGGAGGCCGATGCGGTAGGCTTCCTCGGCGTTCACCGCCCGGCTGGAGAAGATCAGGTCGGCGGCGCGCGAATAGCCGACGATCCGCGGCAGGAAGTAGGTCATGCCGCTGTCGGGCGAGAGGTTGCGCTCGATGAACACCGTCTTGAACCGCGCGTTGGTCGAGCCGACGCGCACGTCGCAGGCCAGCGCCATGCTCATGCCGGCGCCGGCGGCGACGCCGTTGATCGCGCCGATCAGCGGCTTGTCGAAATGGGCGAAGCGCTTGGCCCAGCGCCCGACCCAGCCATCCTCGTCGAGCCGCTCCGACTGGCTGGCGACCGCCGGCCCTGCGCCGCCCGCCGCCGCGCGCGCCGCTGCGCCGGAAAGGT
>DATGFU010000019.1:0-6271 GCA_035308865.1 Allostellaceae bacterium
CCCCTCCCCTTGCGGGAGGGGGTTAGGGGGAGGGGTCTCTTCACAGGCTGCCGCCGGTGATCGGCAGGATCGTGCCGGTGATCGGCTTCGATTCGTCCGAGGCGAGGTAGAGCGCCGCCGCGGCGACGTCGGCCGGGTCGATCAGGCCGAGCTTCTGGTGGGCGACGATCGCCGCGGTCTCGGGGCGCTTCGCCATCAGCGCGGCGATGCGCTCGGTGCGCACGGCGGCCGGGGCGATGGCGTTGACGCGGACCTTCTGCTCGACGAACTCGGACGCGACCGAGCGGGTGAGCGCGATCACCCCGCCTTTGGCGGCGGTATAGGCGTCGCGGCCGGGCATGCCCTCGAGCGCCGCCATCGAGGCGTTGTTGATGACCGAGCCGCCGCCCGCCTTGACGATCTCCGGGATGGCGAAGCGGCAGCCGAGGAAGGTGCCGAAGAGGTCGAGCTTGACCACCCGCCAGAACTCCTCGAGCGGGAGGGTGGTGACGAGCCCGTCCGCGCTCGACGAGCCGCCCGCGTTGTTGAAGAGCACGTGGAGCGCGCCGAAGGCCTCGACCGTCCGCCGCACCGCCGCCTCGACGCTTTCCGGTTCGGTTACGTCGGTGCGGACGAAGATCGCGCGGCCGCCTGCGCCCGTGATCGCGTCCGCCACCGCCTGGCCCTCGATCTCGCGGCGGCCGGCGACGGCCACCGCGGCGCCCTCGCGCGCGAAGATCTCGGCGGAGACCTTCCCGATCCCCTGGGTCGCGCCCATGATGAGCGCGACCTTGCCGGCGAGGCGCCCGGCCATCGCTCAGGCCTGGCCGCGCCTGGCGCGCGCCTCGCGCTGCTTGGCGAACTCCAGCTTGGCGATGAGCTCGCGATGGACCTCGTCGGCGCCCTCGCCGATGCGCACCGTGCGCTGATAGGCGAACATCTCGGGCAGCGGCGTGTCGAACGACATGCCGGCGCCGCCATGGAACTGCATGGCGCGGTCGAGCACCTGCAGCGCCATGTTGGGCGCCAGCACCTTGGCCTGCGAGATCTGGCTGCGGGCCGCCTTCGGTCCCTCGGTCTGCAGCAGCCAGGCCGTGTGCAGGATGTGCTGGCGGGCCTGCTCGATCTCGATGCGCGAGCGGGCGATCGCGTCGATGACGACCCCGCGCTCGGCCAGCGGCTTGCCGCCGATGATGCGCTTCTCGACCCAGCTGCACATCTCGGCGACGGCGCGCTCGGCCATGCCGACCGAGCCCATGCCCAGCTGGACCCGGCCGAAGCCGAGCGTCGTCTGCATCATGGCGAAGCCCGTGCCTTCCTCGCCCAGGAGATTGGTTACCGGCACCCGGACATTGTCGAAGATCAGCTCGACATGGCCGAAGGGGGCATGATCGAATCCCAGGATCGTGTCGATGCGGCCGAAGGAGAGGCCCGGCGTCGAGCGCGGCACGATGACCAGCGAATGGCGCTGGTGCCGGGGCGCGTCGGGCGCGGTGCAGCCGAGCACGAAGATCGCGTCGCATTCCTTCATGATGGCGCCGGTGGCCCAGGCCTTGCGGCCTTCGAGGACGTATTCGTCGCCCTCGCGCCGGATCGGCATCTTGAGGTCGGTCGGATCCGAGGACGGCACCTCCCGCTCGGTGATGCTGATGCAGGTCCGCGTCTCGCCGGCCACCAGCGGCTTCAGGTAGCGCTCCTTGATCGCCGGCGTGCCGTGCTGCTCGAGCACGATCGCATTCGAGATCGTGCCGGAATAGCAGTGGAAGACCTCGGTGCCGATCGGCGACATGTTCATCAGCTCGCAGATCGGCGCGTAGTCGATCAGGCTGAGGCCGCGGCCGCCCAGCGATTCCGGCAGCGGGAACATCCACAATCCCTGCGCCTTGGCCTTGCCGCGCAGCGCCTTCATCACCGGCATGTAGGTCCACCGGTCGGGCGCCTTCGACATCTGCTCGTGGAAGACCGGCTCGGCCGGGATGACCTCCTCGTGCATGAAGCGCTCGACCGCTTCGGTGAGCTCGCGCGACTTGTCAGAGACGTCGAATGGCATGATCCCTCCTGATGAATACGTCTAAACTATTGTTTTAGAAGACATAGGCGCCTCAGTCCTCCCTCTCCGCCCCTGGGGGCGGAGAGGGTCGGGGTGAGGTGGGGGACGGCTCGGGACATCGGCACGACCCACCTCACCCTCCCGCTGCGCGGGCCCCTCCCTCTCCGCCCTGAAGGGCAGGAGAGGGCAAGTCGGCGCCGGCGTCGCGCGCGGCCACAGCGGCGACGGTCCGCGACAGCAGCGCCTCGAGCTTGGCGCGGGTGTTGATGGCGATGGCGAGGTTCTGGATGCCATGCACGCGGCCGGCGATGAAGTCGCGCAGCATGTTGGCGCCGAAGGTGATGTTGCGCAGATGGCCCCAGACGCCGAAGAAGCGCAGCTGGTCCTCGCTCACCTTGTGGCCGCCGTGATCGCGGTAATGGGCGAGGAAATCTTCCCATTTCATGATCGTCTCGACATAGGGCCGGCAATAGGCGAGGTCGGCGGCGGGATGGCCGGGATGCGCGAACTCCCAGTCGAGCAGGCAGACGAGCCGCCCGTCCTCGGCCAGGAGATTGGCGAAATGCGCGTCGCCATGGACGGCGACCGTCGGCCCGTCGATGCAGGCGAGGTTGCGGCCGAGCCAGCCATAGGCGGATTCCATGGCGAGCGACGGCGTGCTGTCGCCCTCGCGCAATGTCGCTTCGTAGGAGTCGAGCATCTGCCGGACCGCGTCGCGGGCCTGCGCCGGCGCCGCCGGCCAGATCGCCCGGCTGTCGGCGCGGTGGACGCCGGCGAGCGCCTCGGCCAGCGCCAGCCCGACCGTCGGCGAGACGAGCTGCGCGCCCCAGAGATCGCCCGCCGCCGCACCCTTCATCCGCCGCGTCACCATGAAGGGTGCGCCGAGCGGGGCCGGATCGGCCTCGACCCAGAGCGGCTCTGGCGCGGCGATGCCGGCGCGATACATGACCTCGATGACCGGGAACTCGTCCCGCACCGTCGTGGCGATCGCCGAGCCCGGCACGTCGATCCGCATCACCATGCCGTCGGGCAGGCGCCCGTTGGGCTCGACGGCGAGCAGCACCGTGATCTTGGAGCGGCCGCCCGGGATCTGCTGGCACGAAGCGAGGCGGATGCCGTCGCCGGGGAAGCGCCGGTCGAGGTAAAGCTGGACCTTGTCGCGGGTGATCAGCAGCGCCTGCGGCGTCGGCTCGGCGCTCGCATCGACGCGCTTGGCCGCGGCCTCGTAATCCTGGCGGAAGGCGGCATCTTCGGCGGCGATCCCGGCCAGCAGGCGCCGGGCGCGGGCGGCGTCTTCCGGCGCACCGGCGTCGAGCGCGGCGCCCAGGGAGGGGATGGCGTCCTGCAGCCTGCGGGCGAGATCCCAGAGCGGCTCGTCCGCCGGCGCCGCCCTGCCCTCGACGGCCTCCACAAGGTCCCGGTACCTTGCGTCATGAGCGGCGCGGACCGCCGGGATTTCCTCCAGCGCCGCGATCATGCGGACGAGGATGTAGTCGCAGAGGAGCGCCGCGTTGCGGCCGGCGGGGGAGCTGATCTCGGGGAGGATGATGTCCTTCAGCGTCTGGCGGATGGCGCGCAGATACCGCGGATGGATCTCCTGCCCTGAACCCAGCATCACGCCTCCCCGACCCGCCGCGGCGGGCATTTCGTACGCTTGCAATCTAACCTGTTTTCACGTCCGGTGGAAAGTAGTAAGCATGCGAAAGAGACGGGGCAAGGGAGGCGGATCCATGGAGCTGACGCGCTACGACGATTACCCGGTCCACCAGTCGCCCTACCCCTTCAGCTACATCCCCGCGAGCGACCCGGCCTGGGACGAGGGCTACTATTTCGGCGTCTTCAACGTCGAAACCGGGCTCTACCTGATGACCGGCATGCGGATCAATCCGAACTCGGACATGATCGGCGGCCATGCCGGGATCAGCGTGCGCGGCGTCGAGCGGACGCTGAGGCTGAGCCGCGAATGGCGCAAGAACTGCGACACGCATCTCGGGCCCTTGCGCTACGAGTTCATCGAGCCGTTCAAGGACATCCGCATCAGTTTGCAGGACAATCCGTCCGGCTACACCTTCGACCTGCACTGGTACGGGATCGGCCCGGCGCACCTCTCCTCGCACCATCTCGCCATGTCGCGCGGGCGGCGGGTCACCGACCAGACACGCTACAACCAGGTCGGCGAGGCGGAAGGCTGGATCGCCCTCAACGGCGAGCGCCACGAGGTGACGCGCGGCGAATGGGGTGCCGTGCGCGACCATTCCTGGGGCATCTACGAAGGCCGCCCGCCGCTGGCCCCGCCGGCGAAGTTCCTGCCGCCGCCCGAGGTGCCGCCTGTGAAGCGGGCGCTGCGCTTCTCCGTCTTCTTCCAGACCGACAAGCGCTCGGGCCATTTCCACCTGCACGAGGACGAGCAGGGGCGGCAGCTCAACATGAACGACGCGTTCGGCATCGCCTTCGAAGGCGCCATGGACACGGGCTGGGAGACGCCGCGCCTGCCGCTCGCGGGCGCCCGGCACAAGCTGGTCTTCGCGCCAGGCACGCGGTCGGTGACGACGGGATCGCTCGAGATCGACGACGTGGCCGGCCGGACCTGGCACATGACATTCGAGGTGACGGCGCCGCCCTATGTCATCCTGCCGATCGGCTACCATCTCGGCGCCTGGAAAGATGGCGGGACGATCCACACCTATCACGGTCCCGCCGACCCGGTGATGGAGTGGGACGAGTTCGATTTCCGGGTGCAGCCGACCGAACACACGCTCTACGGCGAGGCCGAGCCACGGAAGCTCTTCGGCGTCGAGCACATCGCCCGCATCAAGCTGACGGCGCCGGACGGCACGGTCGAGCACGGCAAGGCCCAGATCGAGGTCTTCCTCAGCGGCCGCTACGATCCCTATGGCTTCACCGACCCCGTCACCAAGGCCGGCCACGGCCTGGTCGGGCGCGGGATCGTGTGAGGCGGCAAGGCGGGACAATGGCCCTCTCCTGCCCTTCAGGGCGGAGAGGGAGGGGCCCGGCGCGTCAGCGACGGGAGGGTGAGGTGGGTCGCACCGACGCTCCGAACCATCCCCCACCTCACCCTGCCCTCTCCGCCCCCGAGGGCGGAGAGGGAAACCAGGCCCGGCCGGTGCCGGGGCCACCTGGATTATTCTCCTGGAGACTCCCTTGACCAATCCACCGTTCGAGAACCATCCGATCTTCGAGATCGAGGGACCGCTCGCCACCATCACCTTCAACCGTCCGGACAAGGCCAATGCCATGCATCCGGACCAGAACCTGCTGATGCGCGACTTCCTCTACGAGGTCGAGCGCCAGCCCGAGATCCGCTGCGTGCTGCTGAAGGGCAACGGCAAGCATTTCATGGCCGGCGGCGACCTCTCGACCATCGTCGATTTCGACAAGGCCAGCGACGCGGAGCGGACCCGCATGGGCGAGCTGCCGATCATGGACTACGTGCACATGGTCCGCGTCATGCAGCGGCTCGACAAGCCGGTGGTCGCGAGCGTCCAGGGCGGCGTGGCAGGCGCCGCGGTGGGCCTCGTCGCCGCCTGCGACCTGGTGATCGCGGCGGATACGTCGTTCTACTGGGCGGCTCATATCCTGCACGGCGGCAGCAATGACGGGCTGCTGACCTATTTCCTGCCGCGCCAGATCGGCCTGCGCCGCACGCTGGAGATGGCGCTCCTCGGCGAGCGCATGACCGCGGCCGAGGCGCAGCGCATCGGCCTCATCAACTTCGTCGTGCCGGAAGCCGAGCTGCAGGCCGAGACGACGAAGCTGGTGGAGCGGCTGTGCAAGGGGCCGACGCTCGGCTACGGGCTGATCAAGAAGCTGGTCTACGCGTCCTTCGACAATTCGATGGCCGACCAGGGCCGGCTCGAGGCCGAATCCTATGGCGGGCGGGCCCTGCACACGTCCGACGTGCAGGACGGGCTGAAGGCGTTCTTCGAGCGGCGGCCGCCGCGCTTCGAAGGGAAGTGAAGCCGGCATGTCCGACCCGACCTCGCCCTATTCGGAAGAGCATGAGATCTTCCGCCGGACGGTGCGCAGCTTCCTCGCGCGTGAGCTGACGCCGCATATCGAGGCCTGGGAGGAGCAGCGGATTCCCGACCGCTCCTTCTGGCGCCGCGCCGGCGAGGCCGGCATCCTCGGCGCCGGCCTGCCGGTCGAATACGGCGGGCCGGGCGGCGATTTCCTGCACCATGTCGTGGTGGCGGAGGAGCTCGGCGCGTGCATCGGGGGCGC
>DATGFU010000020.1:0-2052 GCA_035308865.1 Allostellaceae bacterium
CGGGAACTTGTCGGCCAACAAGGTCTGCGACGGGGGCGTGCCGCCGGCCTCGCCGATGCCGACCCCGATCCGCGCCACGAGCAGCTGCAGGAAGCTCTGCGCCCAGCCGCAGGCCATGGTCAGCAACGACCACGCGGCCAGTGACGCCGCCAGCATGCCGCGCCGGTCGACCCGGTCGGCCAGCAGTCCCAGCGGAATCCCGGCGCTGACATAGAAGATCGCCAGCGACAAACCAGTCAGGAATCCGACCGCGCTGTCGGACAGCGCGAACTCCGCCTTTATCGGCTCGATCAGCGTCGACAGCACATAACGGTCAGCAATATTGAGCCCGTAGACCGCCATAAGCACGACGAGGACGAACCAGGATTCGGCACCGACCGCCACGGCGCGTGGGGAGGCCGTCATGGGCGCCTCCCGGCCCGAATGTCCCTCTCCGCCATCAAGGGCGGAGAGGGAACCAAGAACGGTTCGGCCCGGGCCCCGCCGCCGCTGTGCGCGGTCGCTCGTGTTTCCCGGGCGACCGGAGTATGGTTCGATGGTCGGTGGGGGGACGGTCCACGGCGGCACGCGCCGGAATCGGTCCTGGGGGGGTGGAGCATATGACTGCTGTGTCCCATGGGCTGCATCGGAGCAACGGTCGAATCCTGCCCAATCTCGGCGGCGAGAGTGGTCGCGACCCTGACGGCATAGAGATCGCCAGTGAATTCGGCATCATCGCCCGTCGGTTCAGCCTCGACCTCGACTCGGCGCACGGCTTCTTCGAATCGCTGTGGCTCGACAATGGGCTCTATCTGGTCGTCACCGAATTCGACATCCGCGACTCCTACCGCACCCAAGTGTTCGGCGAGGACTTGATCGAATTCCACTATCGCATCTCCGGGGATTGCGGCCTGGTCGGCGACTGGGGTGAGATCGAATTCTCCAAGCTTAGCTTCCTGTGCTGGCACCAGCCCGACGGCTACGATGACGTCTGGGAGACGCTCAAGGGGCGCGAGGCATCGGTCACGCTCTATGTCAGTCCGGATTGGCTGCGCCGCGGGCTCGGCCCAGGGTGCGGCGCCCTGGTGCCGCCCTTCCTGCTCGATGCCATCGCCGAAGGTGCGCCGCCGCAGCTGAGCTACCGGCTGCTGCCGCCGCACCCATCGGCTGCAGCGATCCTCGATGCGATCCGCAACAACAACTTCCCTGGCCCGCTGCGGATGTTGCACGCCAAGGCCAAGGCCCTGGAGCTGCTCTGCGTCTCGATCGATGCCCTCCTCCGCCTGCCGCCCGACGAGCCGTCGAACCACATCCGGCTGACCGACCGCGAGCTGGCGGATATCGAGGAGGCGCACGAGATCCTGGCCCGCGAGTTCGCGGAGAACCCGAGCATCGCCCGCCTCGCCCGCCGGGTCGGCCTTAACGCCAACAAGCTGGCCTTCGGCTTCAAACGGCGCTACGGCGAGACGACCTATGAGTTCGTCCGCCGCACCCGACTGGAACGGGCACGCGAGCTGCTGATCTCGACCGATCTCCAGGTCGGCCAGGTAGCGGGCGAGGTCGGCTATGCCCATCACAGCACCTTCACCGCCGCCTTCACCGAGCATTTCGGCGTCTCCCCAGGCGCGCTTGCGCGGCAGCGGCGGATCTACGGCAAGGTCCGCTGACCGCATCACACGAGGTCGCGCGGGATAATGCTGACCGAAGCGGTCTCGAAGATCGTCTCGCCCGCCTCGCGCGCCACCAGCGATTCACGCAGGCGGAAGATCTGCGCGTCGGCGCGCAGCTCGAAGCGCGCCTCGACCGACACGCCCCAGCCGTCGCGCCGCCAGCTCGCAATGTGGTCACCGGTCCAGACGCAGCTCGCGGGATCGCCGGCGTCCATCTCCATCCGCCATTCCCGCCAGCCGACTTCGTGAACCGTGCCGGCGTCCTCGATCAACACCGGCGCCGGATCCCAGCGTTTGGTCATCGCGACGCGGCCTTGTTCATCGGGCCCGGTATGCCCGAAACTGGCCCCGGAGGGACCGCGCGAACGGTTCGCGTCCGTCACGAGGGGCACCGTGAACGGCG
>DATGFU010000021.1:0-6371 GCA_035308865.1 Allostellaceae bacterium
CCATGAGTGTCGAACACGACGCCTGTCTGCAGTGTCGCTGCGCGGGAGAACCGGTGAACGATCGTCTCGGTCCACGCCGTGCCGCCGCCGGCGGGCGGTACCAGCTTGAACACCGTCGAATGCCCGTCGCCGCCGCAATTGGCGCCGCAGGCCGTGCCGTAGAGACTGCCCGCCGAATCGAACGCCAGATGGCCCGCCGGCCGGTTCGAATCGTCCCCGCCGGTGAAGGCGTGGAGCGTCGTCAGCACCGGAGCGGCCCGGGAAACGGAGGCCGCGGCACTGAGGCCGAGGGCCAGCAAGCGTAGTACGGCAAGCTTCATGTCCGCTCCCTCGAACCACCCGATACCGCCTGGACGGTTTCATACCATCCGTCGCGGGACGTGTCGCGCAACCTGGACAAACCCGCCGCGCCGCGTGAGAAATCGCGCACCAGAAAGGGCCAGGGAGCGCGTTGATGCCGTCGGAGCCTTTTAGGAGAAGCAGCCTGTCCGCACTCTCGCTCCTACTGGTCGGATCCTTCACGGTCGGCACCGCGGTCGCCGAGCCAGACAAACCGATCGTGCTGAAGGCCGCGCATCTCTTCGATTCGGTCTCCGGCAAGCTCGTCGAGCCCGGCCTCGTCGTGGTGCGCGGGACCAAGATCGAGGCGGTTGGCGGCAAGGCGCCCAACGACGCCGAGGTGATCGATCTCGGCGACGCGACCCTGCTCCCGGGGCTGATCGATTCCCACGTCCATCTGGACGACGAGGCGTCGGACGACTGGTACCACGACTTCTACAACGGGACCATGCGCTTCCCGGCCGAGAAGGCGCTCTACGGTGCGGTCTACGCCAAGCGCACGCTCGAGGCCGGGTTCACCACGGTGCGCGACGTCGGCTCGACCGATTACATCGCGCTCGGCCTGCGCAACGCGATCAATGCCGGCGTGATTCCCGGGCCGCACATGCTGGTCTCGAACTATGCCATCGGATCGACCGGCGGCCATGCCGACCAGGATCCCTACCCGCCGCAGCTCGTGACGCCGGCAGGTCCTGTGCACGGCGTGTGCAACGGCCCGGACGAGTGTCGTGCCGCCGTCCGATACCAGATCAAGTTCGGCGCCGACCTCATCAAGTTCATGCCGTCGGGCGGCGTGCTGTCGATCTCGGATCCGGTCGACGTGCCGGAACTGACCCAGGCCGAGATGGATGCGATCGTCTCGGAGGCGCATGCTTGGCATCGCAAGGTGGCCGCGCATTGCCATGGCGACCTCGCCGCCAAGATGGCGGTGAAGGCCGGCGTCGATTCGATCGAGCACGGCTCGTTCCTCTCGGATGAGGCGCTGCACCAGATGAAGGACAAGGGCGTCTACCTCGTGCCGACGCTCTTCGCCGGCGCCTGGGTGGGCGAGAAGGCGGACCATTTCCCGCCCGCCATCGCTGCCAAGGTCCGAGCGGCGGCGGCGGCGGCGCAGCAGATGTTCCAGCACGCGGTCAAGATCGGCACGCCGATCGCCTTCGGTACCGATTCGGCGGTCGAGCCGCACGGGCTGGATGCGCGGGAGTTCGCGCTGATGACCAAGAACGGCATGACCCCGGCGCAGGCGCTGATGGCAGCGACGGCGAACGCTGCCGACCTCCTCGGCGTCAAGACGGAGGCCGGCACGCTCGAGGCCGGCAAGCGCGCCGACATCGTGGCGCTGCCGGGCAACCCGCTGGACGATGTCACGGCCACCGAGCACCCGGTCCTCGTGATGAAGGACGGCGCGGTGGTGGTCGGCGCGAAGACGTGAGCGGCGTCCGCCTTATCGAGGTGACGCAAGACGAGGCGGAGCTTCGCCTAGACCGCTGGTTCCGCCGGCATTTTCCGGGCCTGACCCATATCAGGCTGGAGAAGCTCCTGCGGACCGGTCAGGTGCGGGTCGATGGCGGCAGGGTCAAGGCCGGGCATCGTCTCGATACCGGCATGACGATCCGCGTGCCGCCGCTGCCCGACGAGGCCCCGCCGCCGAAGCCCGCAGCGGCGCCGGTCCGCAAGGAGGACGCGGCTTCGCTGCAGGCGCGCGTTCTCTATCGCGACCGCGACGTGATCGCGATCGACAAGCCGGCGGGCTTGGCCGTGCAGGGCGGCACCAACACGCTCCGCCACCTCGACGGCATGCTGGACGCGCTGCGCTTCGACGCGGCGGAGCGGCCGCGCCTCGTCCACCGGCTCGACAAGGACACGTCGGGCGTGCTGCTGCTGGCGCGGTCCGCCAAGGCGGCCACCTGGCTCGCCGCCGCCTTTCGCGACAAGACGGCGCGCAAGACCTACTGGGCGCTGGTCGCCGGCGTGCCGAGGCCCAAGCGCGGCCGGATCGACCTAGCGGTCGCCAAGGACGATGAGGACGACGCGCGCGACGCCGTGACGTACTACACGGTCGTCGAGCAGGCGGCGCAGAAAGCGGCGTGGCTGGCCCTGCTGCCGCTGACCGGGCGGACGCACCAGCTTCGCGTCCATTGCGCCGGCATGGGCACGCCGATCGTCGGCGACGGCAAGTACGGCGGTGCCAAGGCGCTGCTGCCGGGGCTCGAGGGCGGGCGGAAGCTGCATCTCCACGCGCGCTTTATCGCGCTCAGGAAACCCGACGGCAGCCGCCTCGCCGTGACCGCTCCGCTGCCGCCCCACATGGCCGCGACCTGGCGCTTCTTCGGGTTCGCCGAGACGACGCAAGGCGACCCGTTCGCCGAGCTTGAGCTCGAATGAAGCGGTTCTACCGCACGGTCGCGGTCGAACCGGTAGGAGATAGCTTCGGGGTGACGCTCGACGGGAAGAGCGTGCGCACCCCGGCGAGGAAGCCGCTCGCCGTGAGGCAAGCGGCCCTGGCCGAGGCGATCGCCGCGGAGTGGGACGCACAGGGCGAGCGCATCCGGCCCGACACGATGCCGCTGACACGGCTTGCCAACACCGCGATCGACCGGGTCGCCGAGATGGCCGCTTCGGTCGCCGCGGAAACGGCGAAATACGGCGAGACCGATCTGCTCTGCTACCGTGCCGACGGTCCGCCCGAGCTGGCTGCGCGGCAGGCGGCTGTATGGCAGCCGCTCCTCGACTGGGCATCCCTGCGTTTCGACGCCCCGCTCCTGGTGACGGCCGGCGTGCTGCCGGTCGAGCAGCCGCCGGATTCGCGCCGGGCGCTCGCCAATGCGGTGGCGGCGCTCGATCCGCTGGTGCTGGCCGCCGTCGCCGATCTCACGCGCTCCTGCGGCTCCCTGGTGCTGGCGCTGGCGCTGGCCGAGGGGCGGATCGATGCCGAGACCGCCATCGAGGCCGCCTTTCTTGACGAGACGCATCAGACCGAGCGCTGGGGCGAGGATGCCGAGGCGCTCGACCGCCGCCGCCGGCTTGAGGCGGAGATCCGCGCCGCCGCGCGCTTCCTGGCGCTGGCGGTTCAGTAGAGCCCGGGCACCAGCCGCCAGGTCCGCGCGCGGTAGGATTCGTACGCGCTGCCGAACTGGCTCGACAGCATCGCCTCCTCGGAGCGGATGCGCGCCAGGATCGGGATCAGCGTCACGACAACCAGCAGCACGCCGACGCCGGAGCGGAAAGCCAGCCCCCAGCCCAGCATGTTGACCAGCAGCCCGAGATAGCTGGGATGGCGGATCACTGCGTAGATTCCGTCCGTGACGAGCTCGTGGCCCTTCTGGATCGCCACCAGCCCGCTGAAGCGCCGGCCGAGCACGAAGACCGGCCAGAGCCGGAGCGCCCCGCCGACAGCGTAGAGCACGACGCCGATCCAACGCAGACCGTCCCCGTCGATCGTCCAGAACTCCATATGGTCGGTGTAGGCCGGCAGGAACCCGTCCAGCAGCCCGATCACGAGGAGCGCCCAGATCACCCAGCGATTGGCCCGGTCCTCGCGCTCGCCGGCGCTGAGATTGGCGCTGGTGCAGAGGGCCGCGCCGACTAGCATCGCGGTGACGATGACGAGCGCCGTGAGCGCCGGCCGCGAGAAGAACGCGGCGAATCCACCCTCCCCCAACACGGCCAACCCGACATAGACGAGCGTCGGGACGATCGCGGTGAGGATGAGGAGCGGTTTCGGCATCGATAATCTCCCGGTATCATCGCAATATTAGGTCCCGGGCCTTCATTACGCGTTTGTAAGTTGCCTCCTGCGACATCGCGGGGCAGGGTCCATGACCGCCGTACCGAGGGAGGGCAGAGGGATGCGGGGAATCCGGCTCGCGGGTTGCCTCGCGGCCCTGGGAGTGCTGGGGCTTTGGGCGGCCCAGCATTACCTCCGCGCCGACGGCACCGCCGCAAATCAGGCCCGCCTGGCCGTGCCGGTCCGCACTGCGATCGCCGAGGCGCGGCCGCTGCCCGTGTTTGTCCGCGGCATCGGCCATGTCGTGCCCGAGAACCAGGTCCAGGTCAGGAGCCGCGTCGACGGCCAGATCGAGCGCGTGTTCTATGTCGAGGGCCAGGAGGTCGCCGCGGGCGATCCGCTGATCGAGATCGATCCGCGGCCCTACAAGGCGGCGCTGGCCCAGGCCGAGGGCCAGCTGGCGCAGCACCAGGCCCAGCTGGCCTCGGCCAAGGCCGACCAGGAGCGGTCGCGCAGCCTGCTCGAAAAGGGCTTCGCCTCGCGCCAGACCTTCGACCAGCAGACCGCGGCCGCGGGCCAGCTCGCCGCCGCCATCGCCACGGACCAGGGCGCCGTGGACGCGGCGCGGCTCAACCTCTCCTTCACGACGCTGCGCGCGCCGATCGCCGGCCGCGTTGGCAAGCGGCTGGTCGATGCCGGCAACATCGTCCATGCCAGCGATACGGCAGCGCTCGTCGAAATCGTCCAGCGCCATCCCATCGCCGTGCTCTTCACCGTGCCGCAAGGCGAGCTGAGCGCCATCCGCGAGGGGCAGAAAACCGGCGACGTGGCCGTCGAGGCATGGTCCGAGGACGAATCTGGACGGCTCGCCGCCGGCAAGCTGACCCTCATCGGCAACGAGATCGACCCGGCCACCGGCACGATCGAGCTCAAGGCCGGGTTCGACAATCGCGACGACGCGCTGTGGCCCGGCCAGTTCGTCAACGCCCGGGTCATCACGCGGATGCGCGAGAATGCGCTCGCCGTGCCCGAGGCGGCGGTGCAGCCGGGACCGCAGGGCCGCTTCGTCTACGTCGTCGACGGCCAGTCGGTGGTCCATGTGCGGCCGGTCAAGGTCGGGCCGCCGGTCCCCGGCGCCGCGGTGATCGAGGAGGGTATCAGCGCCGGCGACCGCGTCGTGATCGACCAACAGGACCAGCTGGCGCCCGAGGCGCCGGTGCGCGTGATCGGCGACGAGAAATCGCCGGCGCAACGGACCGCCGGAACCGCGTCGTGAATCCCGTCCGTCCCTTCGTGCTGCGGCCGGTCGCGACGCTGCTGCTGGCGCTGGGGGTGCTGGTCTTCGGCGTCGCGGCGTGGTGGATGCTGCCGGTGGCGGCGCTGCCCGAGATCGAATACCCGGTCATCAGCGTCTTCGCCGGCCTGCCGGGCGCCAGCCCGGAGACCATGGCGACGGCGGTCGCGGCCCCGCTCGAGCGCCAGTTCGCATACCTGCGCGGCGTCGAAGCGATCGACAGCTTCTCGAGCCTCGGCAACACCTATATCCGAATTCGTTTCTCGCTCGACCGCGACATCGACATGGCGGCGGCCGACGTGCAGTCGGCGATCTCGAACGCCGGCGGCGACCTGCCGCGCGACCTCCCGGCGCCCCCCAGCTATTTCAAGGAGAACCCCGCCGACCGGCCGATCGTGGTCATCGCCTTCACCTCGCCGGTCATGCCGATGACCAAGATCGACACCTATGTCGACACCATGATCGTGCGGCGGATCGGCAACCAGCCGGGGGTGAGCCGCGCCTTCATGGCCGACGAGCAGAAGCCGGCCGTCCGCATCCGCATGAATCCGGCTGCGCTCGCCGCTCGCGAGCTCTCGCCCGAGGACGTGCGCAGCGCGATCGAGCGGGCGACCGCGAACCGGCCGAAGGGCAGCCTGGAAGGCGGCGATTCCACCGCGACCGTCGAATCCAACGACCAGCTCTTCGACGCCGGCGCCTTCAAGTCGATCGTGGTCGCCTGGCGGAACGGCGCCGCGGTCCGCCTCGCCGATATCGCCGACATCGTGGACGGGGTCGAGAACGACAAGACGGTCGGCTGGTACAATGGCCTCCCCGCCATCATCATCGGCATCCAGAAGCGGGCCGGGGCCAACACCGTGGCCGCCGTCGACGGGATCCGCCAGTCGCTCGAGCGGATCCAGGCGAGCCTGCCGCCCTCGATCGACCTCCATTACGTGACCGACCGGGCCGAGACGATCCGCGCCTCGCTCGGCGACGTCGAACTGACGCTCGGCATCACCATCGCGCTGG
>DATGFU010000022.1:0-2671 GCA_035308865.1 Allostellaceae bacterium
AGGTGAGCGGCGCGCTGGGCCGGCCGCTCGCCTCGGCCCGATAGGGCGCTTCGGACTCGGGGCGCAGGCAGAAGGCATAGAGCGGCACGATGGCGATCAGCCCCAGGCCGCCGGTCAGGAAGAACAGGGTGCGCCAGCCGAACGCCTGGTAGATCGGCGTCAGCACCATGAAGCCGACGGCGAGCGCCAGATACTGGCCGTAATATTGGATGAGGCTGTTCGCCTTGGTCAGTTCGTCCGCCGCGAACCAGCCGCGGGCGAAGCGCGACTGCTGCGGCCAATAGACCCCTTCGGCGAGGCCCAGGATGGCTCGGCAGACCAGCAGGGTCGCGAGCGACGAGGTGAAGCCGATCACGACGGTCGCGACCGACCAGAGGGCGAAGGTCCAGATCACCACGACCTTCGGATCCATGCGCCGGGTCAGGATGCCGCCAAGGATGTTGGCGAGCGCATAGCCGATCAGGAAGATGGTCAGCGCCAGGCTCGAGGTGACGGAAAAGCCTTCGCCCGCGAAGCCCATGTCCTGCGCGACCGACGGTAGGCCGACCGAGAGATTGCTGCGGTCCAGATAGGCCACGAACAGGCCGACCATCAACGAGCCGCCGATATTCCACCACCTGGACCGCATGTCATTCTCCCTGGCGTTCACTCAGCCGGCGCGCTGCCAGCGCTGGGGCATTCGCCCTCGTTCTTCGGCGTTCCTGATGTCTCTGATCTCTCCTCTCTTCGTCATGCCCGGGCTTGACCCGGGCATCTTCCGTGTCTCTGTCAAGCTTGTCTGGCGTGGTTCCAGGGTTTTTGGTCTCTGGCGATGGCATTGAGGGTGACGATGATTTTTCGCATGACGGCGACGAGGGCGACTTTGCCCTTGCGCTGATTTTCGGTGACGAGGCGCTGGTAGAACGCCCGCATGATGGGGTTGTGGCGAATAGCCGATCGCGCGGCGTTGAAGAGCACGCGTCGGACGCCGGCTCGCCCATGGCCTGTTTTGGCGCGCCAAGTCTGTTTGCCGCTTTGACGGCTGTTGGGAGCCAGGCCGACGAGGGCGGCGATTTGCTTGCCGTTCAGCCTGCCGAGTTCCGGGAGCTCGCCGAGCAGGGTATAGACGGTGATCGGCCCGACGCCGGTGACGCTGCGCAGGTTCCGGGCGGTCTGCGCCAGGGCCGGGTCGTTGGCGATATGCTCGGCCAGGGCCTGTTCGACGGTTTGCAGGCTCTGCTCGAGCGTGCCGATGATCGCATCGTAGCTGGCGCGGACCGATGGCTGAGCGACCATGGCTCTGCGACAGCGTTCGGCATGCAGGATGTCGCAGAGCTGCCGGCGACGCGTGATGAGTTCGCGCAAGGCTTCGTCGGTGTCGACCATCCTCGCGATGCCGCGGTGAGCAAGCTCGTTTGCGGCGAACAGGGCGAGAAGGCCGGCGTCGATCCGGTCCGTCTTGGCTCTGACGCCGCGCAAGCCGCGAAAGGCAACGACCTCGTTGGGATGGACCCGGACATAGGGCACTCCTGCCGCCTTCAGGCCGGCCCGCAGAGTGCGCTCGAAGCCGCCTGTCGGCTCGAAGGCCACCGTGTCGATCCACCCGGCACCAAAATCGGCGAGCCAGGCGGCCGTCGCCTCCGGGGTATTGGCGATCCGCCAGTGCCCCTCGATCTTGCCTGTGCCAAGCTTGGCACAGGCAAGATCGAGCCCGTCCTTCGAAACATCCACCCCGACAAACACCTTGTCCGCCATGACAGCCTCCGACAAGCTGATCGAACAGGGTCTGCACGCAGGATTGCTTCCGGGCGGATGCCCACTCTTCCGTACGCGTGCGCGACCGCGACGCCGGTGGGGCTCGAGATGCCCACGGTCGTTCGACCAACCACGCAGTCGAGTGCCCCACCGGCGTCCCCCGTTTCACCAACGAGGCAAAGCGCAGTCAAGCAATCCACGTTCTTCCGCCGAAATGCACGCGGAGACCATGCGCCCGGCGCTGACCGCGTGGATGGCCGGGTCAAGCCCGGCCGTGACGGTTTCAATAGATAACCATCTGATACAACGACGAAAACAACGCAACGCTCCGCCCCTACGGCTTCTTGAC
Organism: Allostellaceae bacterium; assembly: GCA_035308865.1. Classification (GTDB taxonomy): domain Bacteria; phylum Pseudomonadota; class Alphaproteobacteria; order ATCC43930; family CGMCC-115725; genus DATGFU01. The sequence continues at coordinate 2,084 of DATGFU010000022.1, forward strand.
GAGCGGGCAGGTGCTTTCGCTCAGCGGATGCGCCAGCTCCTCGCCCGGGATCTTCTTCACGATCTTGTAGAAGTCCCAGTCTTCCTTGGATTCGGCCGGGGTCTTGACCTGGGCCAGGTACATATCGCGGATCACGCGGCCGTCGGCGCGGATATAGGCGCCATGGCTGAACGCGCTCTCGATCTTGGTCGCGCGCATCTGCTTCAGGACCGCGTCGGCATCGTCGGAGCCGAGCGCCTGCACCGCCTGCAGGTAGTGGCGCACGGATTCATAGACACCGATCTGCAGGAAGGTCGGCCGCCTGCCGTTGAATTTGGCCGCGAACTTGTCCGACCAGGCGCGCGTGCCGGCATCCAGGTTCCAGTAGAACGGTGTGGTCAGATAGGTGCCCTGGGCAGCCTTGAGGCCCAGCGAATGCACGTCGGTCAGCAGCAGCAGCATGGCGGCGAGCCGCTGGCCGCCGGCGGTCAGGCCGAATTCGGTTGCCTGCTTGATGGCTTCGACCGTGTCGCCGCCGGCGTTGGCGAAGCCGACGACCTGGGCCTTGGAGCCCTGGGCCTGCAGCAGGAACGACGAGAAATCGGGGGT
>DATGFU010000023.1:0-2048 GCA_035308865.1 Allostellaceae bacterium
AGGATCGCCACTCCTTGGCGCCGATCATGCCGACAGCCGGATCAGCGAGGAATGCGTCCACGCATTCGTCAGCGACCTCCGGGCTGCCGGCGAAGGCGCGCAACAGGGTGCGGCGCCAGTGTTCGCCGCGCTCCGGCATGATGTGCGGGCTCTTCTTGGTGTGCATCAGCGCGACCACATCGTATCGGTCGAGCTTCACATTATCGAGCAGCCGCATGAAGCCGCCGACGTCCCGGCCGAGATCGTTCGACAGCTGAAGGAAGGCGCCGGGGCACAGCGTCCTGATCTCGGCGTGGAGTTCCGGCGTCCACGACAAGTCGACGAGGTTGATGAACACGTCGTATGACCGATTGCGGAAGTTCTGCACGAAGGCGGGCAGTTCGGTCCAGATATCCGCGTAGTAGACGTGCATGAGGACGCACAGGTCCATCCGTTGCGGCGCCGGCGACACGCGCAGCGGGGCGGCGTCCGTCGGGATGTCCAGCACAAGATCCTCGTAGTGGAACTGCCAGCGGCCGTACATCCGGTTCTCGCGCCGGCCGTGGAACAGAAAGTGGCAGAGGCAGCCGATCGGGTTCCCCGCCAGGTATTTCAGGTCAGGGTGAAAGTAGATGTACTCGTCGGCAAAGAATCCAAGCGGGAAGTCCCGCAGCTTGACCCCGGACTTTATCATCAGGTCTCGCGGCGTGCCGACGCGGCCTTCCTCCTGCCCATGGTCGAGGTAGTGCCCGACGACATAATCATCATCGAGGCCGGCGAGATCGGCGTTGGCGGCGCGGTAGAACTGGCAATCGAAGGCGTCGCCGCTCTCGATCAGCCGCCGCAGGAAGGCCAGGATCGCGGGGTCGAGCGGCCGGCTCATCCGGCGATCGGTCGCGAACCCGGCCTCGGGGTGGCGCCCGAAATATTCGAGGGCCGTCATCGCGGCCGGATCATCCGTGCGCTGCTTGTTGTAGTGCGCCGGCGAGAAGAGCGGATGGCAGGCCAGACCCAGCCTGTCGCCTTCCGCCAGATAATGGAGCAGTGCCGGCTTCTTCAGGTCGAGCGCGTTGCGCTCGGCATAGAATTGCGGATCGAAGAGGAGGTTGGGCAGGAGGGTCGGATCGCGATAGCCCTCCCGGAGGTAATGCACGAGCGGCGGCTCGTCCAAGGTGAGCCCGCGCTCCACTTCGATCTGATAGCGGTAGAGCGGCGCATCGAACCCCGCCAGCACGTCGCGGTCATGGAGCTCTCGCGTGGCGACGAAGGCCTCGAGTGGGCAGGCGATGTCCGCGCCGAAGGGCAGCGCGTCGAGGAAGCGGGCGGTATCGAACCAGGGCGACGGGGCGCGGCGCTCGAAGCCGCCGCGCGCCTGGTAGTGGGCAAGCGGATTGAGTCCGGCATCTTCGCCGGCGAGGGCATTCTCCCGGTAGAAGCGCGTGTCGAACAGCGGGTGCGGGTTCAGCCCTGCTTCCGCGCCCTTCGTGACGTAGTGGAGGAGGGGTTCGCCGCGCGCACGCCCCATCTGCTCGCGATAATACCCGACATCGAATAGCGGGTTCGGCCGGAACCCCTCGCGCCAGCCGGTCCGCATGTAGTGCAGCAGGGGATTCTCTCCCGTCTCGGCCACGGCGGGATAGGTGGCGAGGTAGTGGAGCGGATCGAACAGATCACGAATTGCCGCCGCATGCGACTTGACCGGCTTGGTGAGGGAGCGGTCCGCCTGGATCGCCTGCTGCAAGGCGAGGGCGAAGAGACGGCGAGGATCGTCGCCCAACTCGGGCTCGCGAGCGGCAGGCCCGCCGATGACATACCGCAGAACGGTCGTCATGTGCCGCCGCTCGGCCGCGGCCGATGCCGCCAGCCAAGCTTCGCGTTCGCCGGTCGAGCGTGGCGTCGGCGGGGGCGACGGGGGCGCGGCTCGCGCGGAGAGCCCGGCGGTGAAGGCCGTCAGCACATCGCCATGGCAAATCGCGAACCGTCCAAGCTCGATCCGCGAGGCGCCATCGCCGAGGCGCAGCACCAGATCGCAGGGCTCTGCCAGCTCCTCTGGCGGCGCTGCCTCGAGC
>DATGFU010000024.1:0-4498 GCA_035308865.1 Allostellaceae bacterium
GAGGGCACGCCGACGCAGCGCAACGTGCTGATCGAGAACGGCCGCCTGGTCGGCCTGATGCAGGACCGCATGAACGCCCGCCTGATGGGCGCCAAACCGACCGGCAACGGCCGTCGCCAGAGCCATGCCTATGCGCCGATGCCGCGCATGACCAACACCTTCATGCTGGGCGGCGATAAGGATCCCAAGGAGATCATCGCCTCGGTGAAGAAGGGCCTGTATGCGGTGAACTTCGGCGGCGGGCAGGTCGACATCACCAACGGCAAGTTCGTGTTCTCCGCCTCGGAGGCCTACATGATCGAGGACGGCAAGGTCACTTACCCGGTGAAGGGCGCGACGCTGATCGGCAACGGGCCCGACGCGCTCGGCAAGATCACCATGATCGGCAACGACCTGAAGCTCGACGACGGCATCGGCACCTGCGGCAAGGACGGCCAGGGCGTGCCGGTCGGCGTCGGCCAGCCGACCCTGCGCATGGACGGGCTGACGGTCGGCGGCACGGCGGCGTAAACCTGCGCGGCCGCAAGGGGGGATTTTGCACCAGGGCTATCTTGGTTGCTCTACGCGTCCCCTCTCCGCCCTTCAGGGCGGAGAGGGAGGGACCCATTGCGTTAGCAATGGGAGGGTGAGGTGGGCTGCGCCGCCGCTCCGAGCTATCCCCCACCTCACCCCGACCCTCTCCGCCCCCGGGGGCGGAGAGGGAGATGAGGGGCGCCTTCGGTGCGGCTGAACATAGCGGTTCTAGCCGCCGGGCTGCTCTCGGCCAGCAGCGCCTCCGCGTCGTGCGATCTCGCTGCGGCGACAAGCGACCGCTGGACGCTGGAACGCCAGGGCGGCATCGCCTGGCTGGCGACGCCGTGCGGCGACCGGTTCCTCTCGCTGGGCGTCAACGTGCTCGACGGCGGCGCGCCGCAGCGGATCGCCGACGACAAGGTCTGGTACAGCTGGACCGCCTTCCAGCCGACGCTCGACGACTGGGCCGCGGACATGCGGACGCGGCTCGCCGCCTGGGGCTTCAACAGCGCCGGCGGCTGGTCGCTGCCGCCGCAGCAGGTGCAGCTGCCGAGCATTCCCGATCTCGAGCTCGGCCGCCTCGCCCGGTTCCACTGGTACGACCCGTTCGACCCGGCGATGGACCAGGCGATGCGCGACGAGGCAGTGAAGCTGGTCGCGCCCTACAAGGGCAGTCCCTACCGCATCGGCTACTTCACCGACAACGAGGTCGGCTGGTGGGGCGGCGCCTATTTCGTCTTCTACGGCGCGAAGCCCGCGAGCAATTTCACCAAGCAGCGCTGGGTCCGCCACCTCCAGGACAGCTACCAGGGCGACTGGGGCCGCTTCGTCGCCGATTTCGTTCCGCCCGACGGCGCGGGCGGCTGGGACGCGCTGCTGCAGGCGGAGGCGCCGACGCGGCTGCGGCCCGGCGGCAACGGCGTGGCGGCCGTCCGTGCCTGGACCGGCATCGTCGCCGAGCGCTACTACGCGCTGGCCGAGCAGGCGATCCGCGCCGCCGATCCCGACGCGCTGATCTTCGGCGACCGGCTGCCGATCTATTACGATCCCGTCGCGATCCGGGCCGAGGCGCCGCATGTCGATGCGATCGCGACCAACTACAATGTCGACAGCCCGGAAGGCTGGGTCGCGCGCTACTATTTCGATTCCCTGCGGCGCCTGAGCGGCGGCAAGCCGGTGCTGGTCAGCGAATGGTTCTATGCCGCCGCCGAGAACCGCACCGGCAACCGCAACAACGGCCATCTGATGACGGTCGCGACCCAGGCCGAACGCGGGCGCGGCGCCGCCGCGGCGATCGGGCAGTTCGCACGGCTCCCCGATCTCGTCGGGCTCCATTGGTTCCAGTACGCCGACAATCCCAAGGGCGGCCGCGCCGACGGCGAGGATTACGATTTCGGGCTCGTCGATATCGACGACCAGCCCTACCAGACCCTGATCGATGCGATCGCCCCGGCACTCCACGACGCCGCCGCCACGCACGCTTCCGGCACCAAGGGCGACACCCGCCAGACCGACCGCGCGGAGATCTCCATCCCCTACGCCGAGATCGACACGACCGACCGCACTTTCCGCGACTGGCCGAAGCCGGCGAGCCTGCTGCCCGAGCTGATCGCCTCGCCCGGCGAGGTGCCGTTCGGCGAGGCCTATCTCGCCTGGAACCAGCAGGGGCTGGGCCTCGCCACGATCGGGCAGGATTACTACGATCTCGGGCTTCTGGCCTATGACGGCGCCTTCCCGCTGGCCGAGGCCTATCGCGTCGAGCTGGGATTCGACGGCGGCGCCGGCCCGCGCCGCTTCACCATCTACTTCATTCCGCCACGCACCAAGGTAAAGGACCACCCGCCGATGACGGCGCTGATCTGCGCCGGCAGCGGCGCCGAACCGTCCGACGCGAATCCGGCCTGCGCGCCGGTGAGGGGCGCCAGGGTCAGCTATTTCGGCGCCGACCAGCCGCGCATCGCCGCCGAGGCGGTGATCCCGTGGAGCGATCTCGGCCTCGACGGCCCACCGCTCGACGCGAAGCTGCGTCTCGAAGTCTCGGCCACCGCCTGGCTCCGCTCGCGCTGGATGTCGCTCTCCGGCCTGCCCCCGGAGCAGGGCTCGCAGCGCCCGAAGCATTGGGCCGTGGCGCGGCTCGGACGGATGAGCTGAAGGGGTTGGAGTGAAATTGGAAACTCTCCTCCGCGCGCAAGGCATGGAGGAGAGTTCCAAACGACGTCTTGTTACCGCAGGACCAAACTGTGATCGCGCGGCGGCGGACTACCTCGTGCTGACCAGAACCTCGACCCGCCCGTCATGCGTGAACTGCGGATCGTTGAAGGCGCCCTGCCGTATCTGCTGGTTCGGCACGCCCGCCTGTACCAGCGCGGCACGAACGGACCCGACGCGCCCGTCGCTCAGCGTCCGATTGCCGGGATCCATCGTCCCGTCGATGCCGACCTGAAGCGACGGGTTCTTCGCGAGGTACATCGCGATCTCGGAGATCGTGCTCTCGTCGGACGGCCGAATGTTCACCATGCCCGTATCGAAGAAGAAGTTACGGTAGGCGACCCACTGAGCGACGATGCCTGCCGGACCCTGGGCGCCTGTCGGCCCGGTCGGGCCCTGCAAGCCCGCCGCGCCGGCGGGGCCGGCACCACCGACGCCACCGGCCGTGACGAGGCCGCGTGCGCCGGTCTGCCCGCCGATGCCTTGGGATCCTGCACCGCCGGTGCTGCCGACGGCTCCGGTCGGGCCCACCAGCGTGGCGCCCTGCACTCCCGGCGATCCGGGCGCGCCGGCGACACCAGCCGGTCCAGCCGGACCGTTCGGACCCACAGGGCCGATCGTGCTAAGCCCCTGTGCGCCCATGTTTCCGGCTGCACCCTGTGGGCCGGCGGCGCCCATGGCACCTGTCGGCCCGCGAGCACCGGCTACGATGGCACCTGCGGGGCCGGCTGCTCCGGCCGGGCCTTGCGGACCGGCAGGGCCGGCATAGCCCGGCGCGCCGGTGGGACCAGTCGCGCCGTTACCGGCGACGCCCGTCGGTCCGACGGGACCTTGCGGACCGGTCGGGCCGGCCGGGCCGGTGAAGCCGGCGGGGCCGACGAAATTGGGTTGCTGGACCGTGTTGGTCGCGACTTCTGTCGTCGTCGTGCGCGGGGTGCTGCAGGCCGCAGCCGAGACCGCGATGATCACCGTTAGTAGAAGAGAGCGTTTCATGTGAATATCTCCATCTGGGATTGCGGCTCAAATACGGTCGCGGGGGGCCTGCCCGCTCGATCAAAGATCAGCGGCAGGGCAACTCCGGGATTACTTGTCACCTGGGCTTTACGGCCAGAAGGCTAGAGCGAGCGTGGCAATACCGATAGAATCGGAATGTACCTAGTGTCCTGACTTCAACGGATGACTCCCGCCGTTTCCCGACGGCCATGCCCGCGGAACAGGTCCGGCCATGACGACAAGGAGGCGACAACCGTTGGAGTCACAACACCAGGCCTGACCGAACCGCTTCGCTGATCTGCCCGGCCTTGTCGAACTCGTCGGCCAGAGTCAGCGTGCGATAGGCCCGCTCGGGACTCGCCTGGAAGACGACTTCCTGACGGATGGCTTCGCTCGTACGCGAGACCTCCCCGCCAGGTGATTCGACCGGCGTATCGGCAACCGTCAACGGATTTGCCACGGACCGGGCGGATGCACGGCCCTGGCCCGGCCTGCGCACGCCGTGGCACAATGGCGGCGATCGAACGCCGGGGAAGGTTCTGGAGGAGCGTCGGGCTTGCGTCCGTGGCACCTGCTTCCGATGCTGGGCCTTGCCGCCACCGTGCCGGCCGGCGCGGCGGCGCTCGTCGACCAGCCCTACGCCATCGCCTATGGCGACCGGATCGCCACGCCGGCCTATGTCAATGGGCAGGGGCCGTTCGAGTTCCTGCTCGACACCGCGTGCAGCCGGACCATCATCTACAACCATGTCCGCCGGCGGCTCGGCCTGTCACGGGCCGAGGGC
>DATGFU010000025.1:0-1895 GCA_035308865.1 Allostellaceae bacterium
GGCATCGCAGGGACCCTCGGCGCTGATCCGGCACGGCGAGACCGGGCTCCTGACGCCGGTCGACGATCCGGAAGCCCTGGCCCGGGCGATCCGACAGGCGCTCGCCGGGGATCGCCGGGCGCTGGTCGCTGCCGGCGGCGATGCCTACGAGCGCGAGTTTACCGAGCGGGCCGTCGTCGCCGCCTATCGAGACTTGTTCGCACGGGTTGCCCGCTGATGTGCGGCATCGCCGGCCTGATGACGACCAACGGAAGTCCACCACCGGCGGGCATCCTGGAACGGATGGGGGCGGCGATCGCCCATCGCGGGCCGGATGGCAGTGGCACCTACCAGCGCGATGATGTCGGCATGATCCAGGTGCGCCTGGCGATCATCGACCTGGCGACCGGCGACCAGCCGCTCTACGAGCCGCGGGGAGCGGCCCTGGTCGCCAACGGCGAGATCTACAACTACGTCGAGCTGATGGACTGGATGGGCGCGAAGAATTTCGCGACGAAGTCCGACTGCGAGACGCCGCTCCACCTCTACCGCCGGTTCGGGCTGGATTTCGTCACCTGGCTGCGCGGCATGTATGCGATCGCGCTGCACGACCCGGACGAGCGCCAGCTGATCCTCGCGCGCGACCCGTTCGGCATCAAGCCGCTCTACTACGTCGAGGCGCTGAGCGGGTTGGCCTTCGCCTCGGAGCCGCGGGCGCTGCTCGCGGCGGGGCTGACCAGGGGCGAGGTCGTGCCGGGGGTGCGAGACGAGCTCCTGGAGCTCCAGTTCACCACGGGTCGCGACACGATCCGGGCGGGCATCAAACGGGTGCTGCCGGGCGAGACTCTGGTCGTCTCCAAGGGGCGGATCGTCGAGCGCCGGCGGATCGAGGCGCTGCCCTCCGGCGCGCCGGAGGAGGTCGACGACGAGCAGATCATCCAGGACCTCGATGCCACGCTTGCCGGCTCGGTGCTGGTCCATCAGCGCTCGGACGTGCCGTATGGCATGTTCCTGTCGGGGGGCATCGATTCGGCGACGGTGCTGGCGCTGATGGCGCGGCTTAACGAGCGTCCGGTCAAGGCCTTCACGATCGGCTTCAGCAGCAACGACGTTACCGACGAGCGGCCGATCGCTGCTGCCATCGCCAGATCGCTGGGTGCCGAGCATGTCGAGCTCGGTTTCAACGAGGCCGATTTCTGGAACACCCTGCCGGCCGCCGCGGCGGCGCTCGACGATCCGGTGGCCGACTACGCGGTGGTCCCGACCTATCGGCTGGGCCAAGCGGCGCGCGAGGCGGGGATAAAAGTGGTCCTGAGCGGCGAGGGCGGCGACGAGCTCTTTGCAGGCTATGGCCGGTACCGCAGCGTAACGCGGCCCTGGTGGGCCGGCGGCAAGTCGATGCGGGCGAAGGGCACGTTCGACGGGCTGGGCGTCCTGCGCAAGGAGCCGGCCAACTGGCGCGACGGAATCGTTGCGGCCGAGGAGCGCGCTGCCGCCAACGGACATTCGAAGCTACAGGCGGCGCAGGCGACCGATTGCGCCGATTGGCTGCCCAACGACCTCCTGAACAAGCTCGATCGCTGCCTGATGGCGCACGGCGTCGAGGGACGCACGCCGCTGCTCGACCGCGAGGTGGCCAAGCTCGCCTTCCGGCTGCCGGACCGGCTCAAGATCCAGGACGGGAAGGGCAAGTTCCTGCTGCGCCGCTGGTTGCAGGCGCAGGTGCCGGATGCCGACGCCATGGCACCGAAGCAGGGGTTCACCGTTCCCGTCGCCGAGTGGATCGGCAAGCGGGCGAAGCGGCTGGCGCCGCTGGTCGCCCGGCAGGAATGCATCCAGGAGCTTTGTGTGCCCGATTCGGTGGAGGCGCTGTTCGCTAAATGCCCCGAGCAGCGTGCCGGCTTCGCCGCATGGAC